>CAUUCZ010000001.1:0-62634 GCA_963543895.1 uncultured Gemella sp.
GTGCAATTGTTTCTAATGTTCTTGTTGAAGTAGTACCTACAGAAAATACTCTTCCACCATTTTCTTTTGTTTTATTAATTATTTTTGCTGTATCTTCATCTAAAGTATAGTACTCTGAATGCATATCGTGTTCTTCAATATTTTCCACAGCTACAGGTCTAAATGTTCCAAGTCCTACGTGCAAGGTCAAATAAGCTATATTTACACCTTTTTCTTTTATTTTTTCTAATAATTCATTTGTAAAGTGTAAGCCTGCTGTTGGGGCCGCTGAGCTTCCTACCTCTTTCGAATAAACTGTCTGATATCTTTCTTTATCAGTTAGTCTTTCTTTAATATATGGTGGAAGTGGCATAGTTCCAAGTTCATCTAATCTTTCTTGGAAAATCCCTTCATATTTGAATTCAAAATGTCTAAATCCATCATCTAAAACCTTTGTACAGACTGCTTCCATTATACCATCTCCAAAAGATACTATACTGCCTTCTTTTATTCTTTTAGCAGGTTTAACAAGGCATTCCCAGTCATTATGTCCAAGATTTTTTAATAAAAGCACCTCTATTGCAGCACCTGTATCTTTTTTAGCACCATATAATCGTGCTGGCATTACTCGAGTATTATTCAATACTAAAGTATCTCCAGGATTAAAGTAATCTATAATATCTGAAAAAACTTTATGTTCATGTGAATTATTTTTTCTATCTACACAAAGTAATTTACTAGTATCTCTTTTAAAAAGAGGTGTTTGCGCTATTAGCTCCTCTGGTAAATAAAAATCAAATTGTTCTAATTTCATCTAAAATCTCCTTTAAAAGTTACCTTTACTATTATAGCTTGATTATCTAAAGTTAGCAAGCCTCACTATAAGAAATTATAAATTTTTCTATTTTATGAAATTTCCTTATTTAAAAACATAAAAAGAATTTGGATTAATTTTATCAATCCAAATTCTTAATTATTTTTTACTATTACTACGTAAATATTTTACATGAGATAAAATATTAGTAGCTATTCCTAATCCTACACTTAATATTAAGATGGAACTTCCACCATTACTAATAAATGGTAATGGTACTCCTGTCATTGGAATAGATGCGGTTACTCCACCAATATTAACTACTCCTTGGACTATTAATAAACTAGCAAATCCTAAAGAATACATCGCCGAGAATGTATTTCTTGATTTTGTACCAGAAAAAATTACTTTTCCTATTATTATAAGTAGTAAACTTACCACAAATAGTACTCCGATGAATCCTAATTCCTCAGCAATAATTGCCAAGATAAAGTCCGTATGAGCCTCAGGTAGATATCCTAATTTTTGAATAGAATTACCTAATCCTCTTCCAAATAATCCACCATTACCAAAGGCTACATACGAGTTTATCACCTGATCTGCTGCCGCTGCCAAATCCTCTGAAAAAGGATTTAAAAACACTTTAAGACGATTTGTTCTATATGATGTACCACTTGAAAATAGCGCACCTTTCAACATAAATAATATAAGTACTGCTACTCCTGCAATCAAAGCAAGTGATAAGATTTTTTTCACATTTTGCGAATGCATATTAGAACAAAAAGTCATTATCCCTATTACAGATAGCGTGATAAGCATCATTCCAGTATCATTTTGGGCTGCTATTAACGTTACAAGCGAAAGAGGAATCCAAAATATTTGTAATAATTCTGAACTAGTACAAATTTGACGCAATTTTACTTTTCTAGTTTCTAATATATACGCCATATACATAATGATAAATAACTGCGATAGTGTTGACGGTTGAAAACTTAAACCACCTATTCTTATCCAAGATTTTGCCCCATTAATTGCAGGCATAAGTAAAGGGATAATAAGTAGAATAGCCATAACAAAAAAGCCATTTTTTAATACTCTCTTATCCTTAAAAACCTCAAACGGAATCGCAACCGAAAATATTAAAAACATTACATAAGCAAGCACTGCCCATATAGTCTGCCTTTTTAGGAAAAAAGTTTCACTTACTGGCACACCCGATGTAAATGTTCCATACTTATTTCCTATCATACTCGCACTATAAACCATTATACAGCTCAAAACTAATAAAATCAATAACGTTAATGCTACCATCCAATCTAAACGAACATGTCTTTTTTCATGTCTTATAGATCTATGTAACTTTTTTAAAGAAATCATACTAGTTTGCTTTACTTTCCGAAATTACATTAGCGTACATTTCACTTGCTTTATCCTCTAAATCAGCTAAAATAATACGTCCAGCTTCTTCTGAAATACATCCTATTTCTACAGCAATGTTAATCTCTTTTGATAAACCGTAAATTTGAGTATCTATTACATCTTGGTATAAAGGACATGTTCTCTGACCTTTTACCGATACACAAGCATTAATCATTTCTTCAATCTTCATAACATCTTCTTCTATTCTCTTACGTACCTTAATAAAAATAAGGTTGTTTTCCATTTAATCTCACCTATCCTTTTGATAATTCATGATTAACTTCATGTTTTATAATTGCTATTGCTCTTATAAAATCTTCTTTTGAAATTAATTCTAAGCGTCTTAACTCTCTTACCTCATATTCTACCATACTTAATGTATGTTTTCTATCTTTCATGTATATTATTATACCAAAAGATTTTAAAAATTGTTGCAAATCGTAAAAATTTATCATTTACATCACCTTAAAATTTACTTAGCTCGTCTACTAGATTTTTATTTTTCTCTCTTCCATCTAGTTCATATGCTCTTTTAGCATATTCCTTAGCTTTTTCATAGTTACCTTCTTGACGTTCAATAACAGCTAAATCATAGTAGATTGGAGAAAATGTATCATCAAAACTTATACCGTCCAAGAATACCTTTTTAGCATCTTGCTTAGTTGCATTTGTCATTTTCACCATACCTAACTCATAATAAGTAAGTATAGACTTGTTTTTTGATGTTAATTCTTTTTCTAAGTTGAATATATCCTCATCTGAATAAGTTTTTACTAATCTATTCTCTACTCTACTCGCTCTATATCTATTTATAACACTCTTAGTGTTTACTCCTGCTAATAATAGAACTTCACCTAGAACACCAAAGATTAATATTGATATTAATGTAATATATATATTTCTTTTTTTCATTAAGAAAAGTTCTAAAAACACTCCTAGAATGAAAGAAAAAATGTAAAGTACTATTGAAGTTTCAAATACAAGTGTAGCAATAGTTAGATATACTATTGACAGTGCACCAGAATACATAAACTTCAGATTATCATTTTTCTTACTAAGTTGCTCCATAAAAATTGAACCTAGTAATGCAATATTAGAAACTAACGCTATATCAAGCGTACCAGAATAACCAAATATCAATAACAAATTAAAAATAAATGATACTACTAATAATATCCCTATACTCTTCAATATATTTAATGTTTTATTAAAAAGTACTGAAGTAACAAAAATCGAAATTAATACTAGCAATAATTTCATAGATTTATCAGTAATGAACACACTTGTGAACATCCTATAAAATTGTCCACTTATTATTTTTTGATAACTATATTCAATATAATTATATAAAGAATAAGTACTATTTGACAAATAAATTACAACAAAATTCACCAAAAATAATAATAAATATATACCTGATAAAATATTATATTTTATATTAAAAACATTTCTATCTAGTGTCTGACGTTTATAATGTTCAACTACTCTGTTTTTATATCTTAGAGTATCTGGCGTACCTTCAATAAATCTAGCATCTTTTTCTTTTAAAAATAGTTTACTATTCTTTTCATTATATAGTATACGCTCAATAATCAAGCTATTTGAAATTCTATATTTTTTGTAATCGTCGATAACTTCATCGAAATCAGGAGAAACATAAAGGATTTTCATTTTCAAACTACTCAGTTTAAACATTTTTTTCAGTCTAACTTCATTTCTAATTACATTAGAAACTATACTATCTATTTCTGTTGATTTAAAACTATCCCCATATATAAATCTTATTAATTCATTATCTTCATTAATAAGCCAGACATCTTTTTTTTCTGGACGATAATATAATATACTATAATTATATTTTGTTATATACAGATATATAATCTTCCAAAATTTCTTATCATTCATAATTTCGCCACTAACAGTAAAACTTAAATAGACCTAAGTCTATTTAAGTTTCACTTTTGCTACTTCTTGTAAGAAATCAACAGTTTCATTTAGTTTTAATACTTCAATGTTAGCTACTGCGTCCATATTAGTAACTACACAAGGAGTAATAATATCTTTAGCTTTTTCTTTAACTAATTCTAAATCATAAGTTAATAAAGTTTGACCTACTTCAACTCTATCTCCAGCAGATACAGCTACATCGAAACCTTCACCTTTCATCGCAACTGTTTCTAAACCAACGTGGATAAGAATTTCTACTTCTCCTGATTTAATACCAAAAGCATGTTTTGTTGGGAATACTTGGATAATTTCTCCTGCTACTGGAGATACTAATTTTCCTTCTTCAGGAATAATTGCAAATCCATCTCCCATCATTTTTTGAGCAAATACTGGATCGGGTACTTCAGTAATATCTACCACTTTACCTTTCATGTATGAGTTTAATACTAACTCTTGTACTTGTTCTTCTTTTTTTCCGAATAATTTAGATAAAAATCCCATTATAATCCTCCATATATTATTGCCTTCTTAATATATCTATTATATACTTTTATTGCTTTTTTTTCAATTAATTTTGATAAATAATTCCAATTTAATATTAAAATATTTTCATCGATTTACAATAGTAATTTGATTTTAATAATTGTTAATTTATACAATAAAAAAATATCCATTTTACATTGTCTCAAAACATGTAAAATGAATATTTCTAAAAATTATTTTTTATTCTTCTGCTTGCTCTTCTTTTTGTTCAGTATTTTCTTGATAGAATAATCCATAAATATATTGTTCAGGATCGAATACTTCTAAATCATCAATATTTTCTCCTAATCCAACAAGTTTTACTGGAATTCCTAATTCTTTCTTAATAGCTATAACAATACCACCTTTAGCAGTTCCATCAAGTTTAGTAAGGATTACACCTGTAACATCACTAACTTCTTTGAATGTTTTAGCCTGTAAGATACCGTTTTGCCCTGTTGTTGCGTCAATTGTTAATAGTACTTCATGAGGGCCTTCCGGAACTTCCTTTTTAATTACACGAACAATCTTTTCTAGTTCTTTCATTAGATGATCTTTATTTTGTAAACGACCAGCTGTATCACATAGTAGTACATCATAACCTTTTGCTTTGGCAGATTGAATCGCATCAAAGATTATCGCTGCTGAATCAGCACCTTCATGTGATTTAACTATATCAGCACCACTACGTTTAGCCCATACATCAAGCTGATCAATTGCACCTGCTCTGAATGTATCTCCAGCAGCTATAAGCACTTTTTTTCCTTCTTTTTTAAGATTATGAGCTAGTTTACCGATTGAAGTTGTCTTACCAACACCATTAACCCCTACAAATAGAAATACTGAAAGTTCTTTTTCTGGCGCATAGTTTAATTCAGATTTTACTGTACCTTCCATGTAAACATCTGCAAGTTTTTCGATAATCATACTTTGCAGTTCACTTGGTTCTTTTAGATTTTGTCTTTGTGATTCAACTTTTAAATAGTCAACTAATTCTAATACAGTGTTATAACTGACATCTGATTGAATTAATAGTTCTTCTAAATCCTCGAAAAACTCCTCGTTAATCTCTCTATATGAGCTAATTAAATTATTAAGTGCATTAGAGAAATTATCGCGTGATTTCTTAAGACCTTTTTTAAATTTTTCAGTTACAAACTGACTCTCGACGAATTCTTCATATTCATCAAGTGAAATCAGTTCTTCATTTAATTCTTCCTTAGCAGAAAATTTTTCTTTTAATTTATCAAAAAAGCTTGCCATTGGATACTCCTTATATATCTTATTATATACAAAAAGGGAGACTAAGCTCCCTTTAATTTTCTATTAAAGCTTCCTAAATTTTAGGGAGATTTAATTTTTATAAATATTTGCCCTTTTTTTGCCCTTTATATGTTGGCTATACTTTATAAACCTTCATATATCAACGATTTCTTACTTATGTTTCATGTATGGGAATAATAATACGTCACGGATTGAAGCTGAGTTAGTTAATAACATAACTAATCTATCAATTCCAATTCCTAATCCACCTGTTGGAGGCATACCGTATTCTAATGCTTCTACGAAGTCTTCGTCCATTTCATAAACTTCTTCGTTACCAGCATCTTTTTCATCCATTTGAGATAAGAATCTTTCTTTTTGATCGATTGGATCGTTTAACTCACTGAATGCATTCGCATGTTCACGTCTAACGATAAATAACTCAAAGCGATCAGTAAATCTTGTATCTTCAGCATTAGTTTTAGCTAATGGAGATACTTCAACAGGGTGTCCATAAACAAATGTTGGTTGAACTAATGTTTCTTCTACAAATGTTTCAAAGAATTCATTAATAATGTGTCCAACTTTCATATCTTTTCTAACAGGAACATTGTGCTCTTTGGCTAATGCATGAGCTTGTTCGTCTGTCATTTCTGGCCAGAAGTCAACACCAGTAACTTCTTTAATAGCGTCTACCATGTGAACACGGCGCCATTTCGGTGTTAAATCAATTTCATCTTCACCGTACATAATTTTAGTAGTACCGTGAATTTCATTACAGATGTATGCAATCATAGATTCAGTTAAATCCATAATATCATTGTAATCAGCATATGCTTCATATAACTCGATCATTGTAAACTCAGGATTGTGTCTTGTAGATACACCTTCGTTACGGAATGCACGACCAATTTCATATACTTTTTCTAAACCACCAACGATTAAACGTTTTAATGGTAATTCAAGTGCAATACGCATAAATAATTGCATATCAAGTGCATTGTGGTGAGTTACGAATGGACGAGCTGCAGCTCCACCTGCAACAGAGTGCATCATTGGAGTTTCAACTTCTAAGTATCCACGTTCATTTAAATAACTACGCATAATTTGAATAATTTTTGAACGTAAAATAAATGTTTCTTTACTTTCTTCATTCATAATTAAGTCTACGTATCTTCTTCTGTAACGCTCTTCAACGTCTTTAAGTCCGTGGAATTTATCAGGTAGTGGACGTAGTGCTTTTGTTAAAATTTCAAATTTATCAGCTTTAACAGATAATTCACCTACGTTAGTTTTGAATAATACTCCTGTTACACCTACGATATCTCCAAGGTCAAGAGTCTTAAAGTATTCATAAGAATCTCCTACTCTATCTTGACGAACGTAAATTTGAACTTGACCACCTAGATCTTGAACGTGAGCAAATCCAGCTTTACCTTTACCACGTTTTGTCATAATACGTCCTGCAATTGTTACAGAGATATTTTTTTCTTCTAGTTCTTCTTTACTATATTTATCATATTCATCTACGATTTCATTTGAAAGGTGGGTTCTTTCAAATTTAGTTCCAAATGGATCTAAACCACTTTCTCTCATAGCTTCCATTTTTTCACGACGAACAAGCATTTGATCATTTAAATCTTGTACATCTACTTTAATTTCTTCTGTCATGTTAAATTCCTTTCTAGTATAATCTAGTAATTTTATTCAGATACTCCCTATTATAACATATTTTCAATGAATTTGTTAAATCTTTAACAATAATTTTATTATTTTTTCAACTCTAATATAAGAGATTAGCCAAAAAGTTCTAATTTTATAAAAACTTATAGACATAGTGGTTTATTGATATATGATTTCACTTTATAATAGTTTTTCAGGTATATAATAAAACACTACGGGAAGTGACTCGACAAAATCAATTTCTCCAAAATCACGATTTTTTAGTCACTCCATTTGAAGTCAATCTCTATCAAGTTATAATATCTATCTTCATTCTATTGATATTCAATTTTTTTTTTGATAAAATATGATTATAACTTCTTTCAATTTTGTTTAGAAGGTTGGAGTTATCCCCCTAGTTTCTTGCTACGGATAACTTCAATATTTTTTTATCAAAATCACAATTATTATAGTAGTGAGGAGGAAACTTTATCTTGAATTTTATTTTTAAAAAAGAGACCATTTTAACGTCCTTTTATACAATTTCATTGTCTTTATTAATAAGTAGATTTTCATTAGATTATACATTTTCAGATAAGTCAATATACGATTTTTTTCGCTTTATACTACTTTTTATTATTTTCTTTAATAGTTGGCTGTTGGAAGTTGTTCATTTAAATAGATATGGAAAAGATAGTTATATAAATTACTTCTTTTTAATTTCACAAATACTTGTTACATTGAATCTTCTAGTGAGATATTCTTTAAATATTAAATATATACTTGCAACATTAATCCTACTATCAGTAATATTAGGTGTCCAGCATATAACCGAGTATATTCTGACTGATAAAAAAGACCTGATGATAAAAAAGTTAACAGAACCATTTTGTTATATTCACACAGGTCGTACACTTTCTTTATTATTAGGTTTAATTTTTATAGACTATAGTTATTGGTTTATACTACTTAGCTTCGCTATAAGTCAACTGTTTCCTAGTTTTATATCAAGAAGTCTTCATGTAAGAGATATAAATTTTTATCACTTAACTGGTCATTTATATATAATTACAAACACCATAGCTATTAGTTTGTGGTTAAGTGATTTAAAAATAAATGTTACTACAAAAATAATTTTTTTAATTAGTATATTATTTATTCTTCTATTAACTATCTATCGAAAAATATTTAAAACAATCAATAGAACTTTAGCAAAACAATCAGGTAATACCTATATAATTGGTATATATTTTACAATATTTAATCTATTATTTACAAATCTATTTTTTGTTTTAGACTTTGATTGGAAATATATTTTTCTTTGTATTATATGTTATACTATAAGCTATCAATCTTTTAAACAATATAAAAAATAAAAAGGTAGTAAACTCTCTAATTTAGAAAGTTTACTACCTTTTTATTTATCTTGCTTCTTCGTAATCCAAAATTTCTGCAACTTTACTAGAGATATACTTCGCTAATTTTTCATGATTTTTATCATCCAGGTGAATGCAATCCACTAATGAAGTTTCTGCTACACGACCAGCATTTAAAAAGTCAACTTCGTACTTATCACTAACTTCTTTAAACGTTTGAGCTAAAAATTTCGATTGTTTCAAACTATTCTCATCGAATTCACCAAATAAACTATGTCTATCAACTATTTCATCACGTAATGGAACTGGTGATACAACAAGAATTTTTGGAATCTTATATCCAGCTATTAAATGTGGATTTCTAATGTATTTAATGTATTCTTCTATCCCTTTGGCAATAAGTTTGGCACTTGGATTAAATTGTTTTTTTAGATCATTTGTACCTAACATTATGATTACTAAATCAACAGGTACGTGACTTAACATTAGAATTGGCAATGTATCAATACCACATCTAACGGGTACGATTGTGTCTTTTGCAATTACAGTTCTACCACAAAGTCCTTCCTCTATTATAGTGTCACTAGGACGAAGCTCCGCTAGTAAGTTAGGCCATCTTTTTTCAGTTCTTACTCCATCTTCTCCTGGAACATATCCCCAAGTATTACTATCCCCAATACATAAAATACGCATAATTTTTTCCACCTTTTTTCTTCTAAATTCTTCTTAATTTTATCAAACTAATATAAAAAAAGCAATAGACCCTAATGATAAAAGTACTAATAATTGTTATCAGTGCTGTATTTTTGTAATATTGATAAGCATAGTTTATAATAACAATATTCTATAAAAAGGAGAAATAAATGATACAAACAAATTTTCATCATAAAAAACATTATAAAATTCAAGCATATTCAAAGAAAGTACTTTATACAACATTAATTTTAACAATAAGTTTTGCATTATTAGAATATATCGGAGGGCTTCTATCTAATTCTTTAGCATTATTAGGTGATTCATTCCATATGTTCTCTGATGTTATTGCATTGGGATTCAGTTTAATAGCCTTGCTATTCAGTTCAAAAAAACCAAATAAAAAATATACTTTTGGTTTTGTCAGATTAGAAGTACTAGCAGCCTTTATCAATGGGCTAATGCTAGTTGGTATTTCAATTTACTTGATTTTTGAAGGATTTATGAGATTCTTCAATCCTAAAGATATTGACTTCAAATCAATGCTTATTATATCTACTATCGGTTTAATCTTTAATATTGTAGTAACAATAATTTTAACAAAAAGTTTAAAAGAAGAAGATAATTTAAATATTCAAAGTGCTCTATGGCATTTCCTTGGTGATTTAATCAGTTCAATTGGAATCATAATTTCATCAACTATTATTTACTTCACTAACTATCAAATCGTCGATGTTATTATGAGTATTATCATCAGTATAATTCTTTTCAAAGGTGGTTATAAAATTACTAAATCATCATTTGTTATTTTAATGGAAGCTACTACTCTAGATACAGAAGAAATTTACAATAAAATTAAAGAAGTGGAAGGAATTGCCGATATTCACGAATTTCATATTTGGCACACTGATACAAATGAAATCAATGCTGCAATGCATATTTTACTAGATGAATATGAAACAAGCCACGATTATAAAATTGTAGAAAATGTTAAAATAGTACTTAAAGAAGAATACAATATAGAACATTGCTTCATCGCATTGGAAAATATTAAATACAATGATCACAGTCTATAAAAGAAAATGTCTAAGTTGATATATTATCAACTTAGACATTTTTTTATAATTCCAATAAATCTATCGTCTTTTCAATTTTATACGTAGGAACTATCTCTGGATTAGAAATTTTATGAATATCTACTAAACAACTATCTATTCCTGCATTATTAGCCCCTAGTATATCTGATGTTAGAGTATCGCCTATCATTAAAACTTCATCCTTATTTTTCACACCAATTTCTTTAAAGATAATATCAAAAAACTCTCTATCTGGTTTCTTACTACCAATTTCTTCCGAAATAAAAATTTTTTCAAAGTACTTGTTAAGATTATTATTTTTTAGTCTTGTATGCTGCGTGATTCCAATACCATTTGATGCTATGTATAGTTTATGAGTTAAACTTAATTTTTCTAACATCTCTATAATTCCATCAAAAAGTTGATTTCCCTCAGCAAGATAACTTCTATATCTATTATCAACTTCACTACCATCGACGTTTCTATCAAATAATGCAAAAAATCTTATAAACCTTTCTCTCGTGACTTCTTTATTCGAAATTTCTCCACGTTCAAAACTTCTCCATAAAGATTTATTTATCGTTTCATATTTTTCAAATAGCTCATCATTATACTCAATATTTTCGTCTTCTAATAAATTTTTAAATGCTAATATTTGTGCCTTACCAAAATCCAATATGGTATCATCTAAATCAAATAATAAATATTTATACTTATCTAAAATCATCTATACACTCCATATGTTTACTATCTATCCATTGTACCATAGAGATCGATTTTTTAGAAAAAATAGATTTATTTGTTGTAAAAATTTAAATTTTTATTTTTTATCTTTAAAATATTCTCGAACTCGAGGAGCTACTTCTTCACCAAATAGTTTAATAGCTTTCATAATATCTTCATGTGGCATAGAACCAAGTGGTAAATGTAACATGAAGCGATTTAAACCTAGTGTTTCTATCATATCAATAAGTTTATTAGCTACAGTCACTGGACTTCCTACTAACATCGATCCGTCTGGACCAACACTATTTAAATATTGTTCAAAAGTAAGTGGTCTCCAAAATGGTCTATCTTTCGAGATTGCATCCACTACTTGTTTCGTTGGATGGAAATATTTTTTAATAGCTTCTTCATCAGTTTCTGCTACGAATCCCCAGGAATGAGAAGCAACTTTTAACCTATCTTCACTATAACCTGCATTACGTCCAATAGCTTTATAGTAATCTACTAGTCCCTTGAATCTTCTATACTCTCCACCAATTATAGCATAAGCAATAGGCAAGCCTTTTTGAGCTATTTTTATTGTAGACTCTATATTTCCACCAGTCGCAACCCAGATTGGAAAATCCTTTTGAACACTTCTAGGATATACTCCCTTATTTTCTACCTTTTGTGTATGCTTTCCTTCCCATGTTAACTTTTCATTAGCCTTTATTTTCTCCAACATCGCTAATTTTTCATCAAACAACTCTTCATAATCCGCCAAATCGTAACCGAATAATGGGAATGATTCTGTAAAAGAACCTCTTCCTACCATAACCTCTGCTCTACCATTAGAAATAGCATCGATTGTTGCATACTGTTGATAAACTCTTACAGGTTCTGAAGATGATAGTACTGTCACCGCAGAACTTAGTCTTATATTCTTCGTAACAGCTGCACCTGCAGCTAGCAATATCTCGGGCGCCGAAACAGCAAAATCTTCTCTATGATGTTCTCCTATTGCATAAAGATCTAATCCAACTTCATCTGCAAGTTTCATCTCTTCTATCATATTTCTAATACGTTCATCGTGTTTCGGTATTATTCCTGTTTCTTCTATTTCAGTTGTTTCACCAAATGTACTAATTCCTAACTCTATCATCGTTTTTCCTCCTAAAATAACTTTATTTTAATCTCAAATTTGAGATATATTATAATTTTTAAAGAGAGTTTTAGCTCTCTTATTTTTTACCTTTTTATTTTTAATAATAGGTTCTGTAATGTCTTAACTTCTTCACTAGTTAACTCTGAAAATAGTTTTTTTGTATTTTTTTTATGGATAGGGAAAATATCATCCATTAAATTTTCTCCTATTTTAGTTAACTTAACATAAGTTACTCTTTTATCCTTTTGACTAACCTTTCTATTAACATACCCTTTTTTTTCAAGGTTATCGACTACGTATGTAGCACTTCCACTAGCAAGTAATATTCTATCACGTATTTCTTGAATACTCTTCTCACCTTTACTATATAAAAATTCCATAACAGAAAATTCAGTCGCATTAATTGGATAATTCTTTAAAGTTTTCTTTAAATCATCTACTAATAGATTACTTGCTCTCATAATTCCTATAACGACTTTAAACTCATTATTCATAAGGATTCTCCTATCTTATTTACACATATTCGCATCGTAATTATCTCGAATATGAGATAATTATACTTTATTATCCTTACATTGTCAAAGAAATAATATTAAAAGGCATCTAGAGAGATATCTCTAAATGCCTTTACTTTTATTCTGCAAATTGACTTTGATATAATTCTGAATAGAAACCTTTTTGTTTCAATAGTTCATCATGGTTACCTTGTTCAATAATATCTCCATCTTTTAATACTAATATTTTATCTGCATTTCTAATCGTTGATAAACGATGAGCGATAACAAATGTAGTACGTCCTTCCATAAGTTTATTCATAGCTTTTTGAATTAATACTTCTGTACGTGTATCTACACTTGAAGTTGCCTCATCAAGAATTAGTATCGGTTTATCAGCTAGAATCGCACGAGCAATAGTTAGAAGTTGCTTTTGTCCTTGAGAAATATTTGAAGCATCCTCATTTAATTCCATATTATAACCACCTGGTAAAGTTTTAATAAAGTGGTGAATATGAGCTGCTTTAGCCGCTTCTATTACTTCTTCATCTGTAGCATCTAAACGGCCATAGCGAAGATTTTCCATTATCGTTCCTTTAAATAACCATGTATCTTGTAGTACCATTGTGAAGTAAGAACGCAATTCAGATCTATCAAGTTTAGAAATATCTTTTCCATCAATATAGATACTTCCTCCATTAATATCATAGAATCTCATAAGAAGTTTAATCATCGTTGTTTTACCTGCACCTGTAGGACCAACGATAGCAACCATCTCTCCTTTTTTAACATCACTAGTAAAGTTTTTAATAATTATTTGATCTTCTACATATCCAAATTTCACTTTATCGAATACTACATTACCTTCTTTATTAGTAACTGTTTCAAGAACTTCTGCATTTTCTTCATCTTTAGCATCTAAGAACTCAAATACTCTTTCACCAGCAGCCGCCATTTTTTGAATTTCTGACATAGACTGAGCTATTTGACCTATTGGTTGAGTAAAGTTTCTTATATATTGAATAAATGCTTGAATATCCCCTACTCCAATCGTTCCTTTAGAAACTAATAATCCACCTGAGAATACAATACCAACATATCCAAGGTTACCAACAAAGTTAATCACTGGGAACATTAGCCCTGAGAAGAAGTTCGCTTTCCAAGATGATGTATATAATTGGTTATTTTTATCATTGAATTCTTTAACACTTTTTTCTTTGTAGTTAAATGCTGCAATAATATTTTGACCTGAGAAACTCTCTTCTACTTGACCATTTACATCTGAAAGCATATCTTGTTGACTTTTGAAGTATTTTTGACTCCATTTTGTTATAGCACCTAGCAGTATCCCTGAAACAGGAATTAAAGCTAACGCAATCAATGTCATTATAGGACTTATCGTAAACATCATTACCAATACCCCTAATACCGTTGCAGTATTAGAAATTATCTGAGTAAAACTTTGGTTTAGTGATTGCCCTAATGTATCTACATCATTAGTTACTCGAGATAAAGTCTCACCTACTGTACGTTGTTCAAAATAGCCAACAGGTAAAGTATTTATTTTTTTACTTATATCTTTACGAATATCGTATGTCATTTTTTGAGAAACATTACTCATCAGCCATCCTTGAATAAACATAAACAGTGATGACAGTATGTATAAACCTAATACTGTTAGTAAAATTCCAGCTATTTTTTCAAAGTTAATACTACCTTCATTGCTAATCTTAGCAACTAAACCTTCAAACAACTCTGTAGTTGCACGTCCCATGATTTTAGGACCCACAATACCGAATACTGTACTTGCTAATGCAAAGAATACTATCAAAATACTTGATACTTTATACTGTGTAAACATCAATTTGATAATTCTTTTTAGCGTTCCAGAAAAATTATTAGCTTTTTCTATTTTTTGATCTTTAGCCATGATGTTTACCTCCTTTTTGTAATTCTTCTTCACTAAGTTGGCTTTCTGCAATTTCTAAATATGTTGGACAAGTTTCTAGAAGTTCTTGGTGTTTTCCAACTCCTACTATCTTACCTTCATTCATTACGATAATTTTATCTGCGTTTAGAATTGTTGCAATACGTTGTGCCACTATGATAGTAGTTACTCCCGCCATTTCTTCTCTTAAAGTTTTTCTTAATTTTACATCTGTTTTGTAATCTAATGCCGAAAAACTATCATCAAAAAGAAGTATTTTAGGATTTTTTGCTAAGGCACGAGCGATTGAAAGACGTTGTTTTTGTCCTCCTGAAACATTTGATCCACCTTGTGAAATTTCACTATTAAATTTATCTTCTTTTTCATTAATAAACTCTAGTGCTTGCGCAATTTCAGCGGCTTTTTTCATCTGTTCATCAGTAATATTTTCATCTGCAAATTTAATATTTGATTCAATATTACCACTGAATAAAACTCCTTTTTGAGGAACAAAACCTAAAATGTCTCTTAATTTATTTAAGCTAATATCTCGAATATTAACACCATCAATTGAAATCTCACCTTCACTAGCATCGAAGTATCTTGGAATTAAGTGAAGCAACGTAGATTTACCACTACCTGTACTTCCTATAATTGCAGTAGTTTTTCCTGCTTCTGCTTCAAAACTAATGTTACTAAGCACTGGACTATCAGCTCCATCAAATGTAAAGCTAACATTATCAAATTTTAATGTACCCTTCACATCTTTAAGCTTACTATCATCAATATGTTTACTATCTACAACTGTTACCTCAGTCGCTAATACTTCATTAATACGTCCAGCTGCAACTTCAGCACGTGGTAGTTGCATCATTAAAAATGTGAAGAATAAGAATGACATTACTATCTGCATTGTATAAGTTATAAACGCCATCATATCCCCAACTTGAATACTACCAGCATCAATATTTTTTCCACCAACCCAGATTATTAATAACGCAATACCGTTCATAATTAACATAATCATTGGCATAAGCGCAGATAAAGTTCTGTTGATGAAAAGTTGTTCATTTTTCAAAACTGTATTTTCTTTATCGAATCTTTCTTCTTCATATTTTTCACGACCAAAAACTCGAATTACAGAAATACCAGTTAATGCTTCACGCGTTACCAAGTTTACTCTATCTATTAGCTTTTGCATAATTTTAAATTTCGGCATTACTAAGAATGAAATTATTCCTAATGTTAAACCTAAGATACCTACACCTAATGCAATTATCCAAGTCATTCCAGTATCAGTTTGTGTAACTTTATACACCCCATAAACTGCCATCATCGGTGCATAGATTGCGATAAATAACATCATATTTAAAGCATTTTGAATTTGTTGAATATCGTTTGTACTTCTCGTAATTAATGAAGCTGTAGAAAATTTATCAATATCTTGTTTTGAAAATGAAAGTACTTTGTTATAAAGTTTTTCTCGTAAGTTATAAGCTATTTTCGAAGAAATTCTACTAGCTATGAAGTTCGAAATAACACTTCCAATACCTGAAATAAATGTTACGATTATCATCATTATTCCAACTTCTTTTAGATAATTTTTTCTGATCTCATTAGTATCAATTCCTACATTATTTCTATACTCTTCTTTAACATAACGAACTCCAGCTTGTTTTGTTATCATATCAGCTGAACTTCCTAAGTCACTAATTGTTTTATTCTTTTGTTCAATTAAACTGTCTTTCTTAACTAGTCCTAGTTTAACCCCTTCTGCTACCTTATCTAAATCTAAGTTTTCAGATTTTGCACCAGATACAACAGTCATAGCATTTTTAAATATATCATTTAGTTCACTACGTTCTTGATCACTAATACTATCAAGTTTGTACACATCACCATCTTTAGTATATTTAGCTGTGACTTTTTTAATTTCATCATCAGTCATAAACAATTGTAACTCTCTAAATGATTTTTCACTTATTTTTTCTGGTACAGCATCTTGAATACCACTTTGTTGAATACCTTTATCGACAATATTACTCGTATATGTTGGAAGTGCTAACTCTGCTACAACACGAACCCCTAATATTGCAACTAAAAATATCATTGGTACCAAGAAACCTTTTAAATATTTAATTAGTTTCATTGTTTTCCTCCTTATCTTTTAGTTCTTCTCTTAATACTAGATTTGTTTTTGTTAATAATATATTAAAAGCTTCCTTTTCTCTAGCATCGAATTTATCCCACATAGATTTAAACCAAGTTTCATAAGCTTTTCTATGTAATTCTATACATTCGACTCCTTTTTCAGATAAACTAAGATATTTTTTCCTTTTATCTTTTTCATCTGTACTTTGAACAACAAACCCTTTTTCTAGTAATTCACTTACAAGTGCTGTAACTCTAGGTTTGGTCACGTGTAGTTCTTCACCTAATTCCTGCATAGTAATTTTTTCTTTACAAGATAAAAATAACATGGCTTGAAATTCAGGTTTTCTATATGGTGTATCACTTTTCTTATGAAATCTTTTCATTATCAATCTAAATTCTTCCATCATATCCATTGCTTTATGGTATGAAATTTCCCCTACACTCATTTTCTACCTCCTTTAACAAAAATAGTTCACAACATTAATTAATTAGTTAACCATGTTAACTATTATATTTTATTTTATGTTCTTAGTCAATAGATAATTTAATTATTTCAATAAAAAAGATTAATCTAGAACTCCTCTAGATTAATCTTTTTTCCTATTTACTAAATACCCAAGCTTGAGCAAGGTTGTTTTTTATATCATTTTCTGTGAAACCATTGTAACTTGTTAGTTTAACATCATCATCATTCGGATCATTTATATAGAATTTATCATCTTCAAAACCACGAATAACTTTGTACGTTACTCTATCACCAAATACTCCAGATTTTAGTCTAACAAGTATAGGTTTATTGTCTTTTAAGGCATTTTCTAAGTTTTCTACTAATTTATCTGTCTCAACTCGTTCAACTTTAAGATTATATTTTTCAGCAAATGCTGTAATAATCGTAGGTTGAGTTCCTTGATTTCTGATATAGTACTTATTACCAGCCCAAGAAGCAAGTTCTTCCACAGTTGCTTCATCTTTACCGATATATTTTGCAATCATCGCAAGTGAGATAATAGCATCACCATTATCCTCAATTGTTTTCTTACCATCAAGACCATATGCTATATTTTTATATGCATCTTGTTTCATATAATACATAGGAACAGAAAGTCCTTTTTGTGGTAAGTTAAGTAACTGTTCTTTTCGTTTTGCATTATAATTATCAATATTGATTAAATAATATAAATATCCCTCTACACCATCTCTTAAAGATTCTATAAATTGTTTATTAGCTATTTCGTTATTTAATAAATCAACATCAATTTTATTTCCTATATTAGCCGAAATTAATTTTACCTGAGGCAATTTATCACTCAATTGAGGGAAATTCGCCTGTTTCTCAGATGATGATATTTTCGAAATATAGTGTTCAGAAAGATTTTTCTCAATGCTTCTTGCTACAATAGATGATTCTTGTGTTCCATAGTATACTTTTACACCAAAAACTTCTTTGTTGCTGTCATTATTAGTATCAATATCAATTAACATTTCTACTGAGTTTTCTGCAGCAATTTTTAGAATATCTTCTTTTGAAGGATACGAATCGTCATTATCTCTAGTTAATATTACTTTTATTCCGTCTTTTTCTAATGTCTCTTTTAACTGTTTAGCTAGTTTTAAATTATAAGCTTTAGAAGATATTCCTTTATAATCAATCTTCTCTTCTTGTGAGTTAACAGGATTCAATAAGACTGAATAAGAAGCTAATTTTTCCTTATTTTGATCTTCAGGACTTTTCTGACCAGTTCCTAAAATACTCCAACCTGGTATCCATCCCACAAAACTATCTTTTGTTTTAACTTCATACCAAGTTTCAGATTTACTTAACATTTCAACATTATCTCCAGCTGTCACTTTTTTTAATGTTGGATAAGTATCATCTGGTCCTGTTCTAATTTCAATTTCTTTTGCAATAGTAATATTATTTTCAGAATTAGGTGATAAATTCATTTTCTCACCTATATACGTTACTACTCCTCCTACAACAAGTACTAACAACAGTATAGATATTACGAATAATATTCCATTCTTATTTCTTCTTTTTATTCTCATAATTAATTTCCTGCTGATAGTTTTTCGTAAACAATAGTAATCGGTCCATCGTTAACAATATTAACTTCCATCATTGTTTGAAAAATACCAGTCTCTACTGTTACACCTTCTTCTCTCAAAAATTCATTAAATTTTTCGTATAATTCATTAGCCTTTTCTGCTCCAGCAGCGCTTGTAAAACTTGGTCTATTACCTTTTTTCGTGTCAGCGTATAAAGTAAATTGTGAAACTGATAAGATACTTCCTCCAACATCTTTTAGACTCAAGTTAATTTTATCATTTTCATCTTCAAATAAGCGTGCTTGTGCTACCTTTTTCGCTAAGTATTTCGCATCTTCCTCTGTAGACTCTTTATGAACACCTACTAAAAGACAGTATCCTTTATCAATGCTACCAACAACTTTATTATCAACATTTACACTAGCTTTTTTAACTTTTTGTAATATGATTTTCATATATCCACCTATTTAACTATTCTTTCTACACTATATACATCTTGTATTTGTCGTAATTTTTTAATCATATAATCACATTCGCTAACATTTTTTACATATATCCCTATCGTAATAACACATGTTTTATCAGCTTTCGATTCAGAATTAAGTTTTTTAATCTCAACTCTACTCTCACTTAATGTTAATAGAACGTTTTGCAATAGCAATTCTCTATCAAAAGCGTGAATTTGTAGTGTTACACTATAACGACGTGCATTTAAGCTTTCTACCCATTCAACATCCAATAATCTTGCATGATCTTCTTCACTTAAGTTTGGACAATTATGTCTATGAACTGTAACTCCTCGACCTTTTGTAATAAAACCTACTATCTCATCTCCCGGAATTGGTTGACAACATTTAGATAACCTTACAAGAATATTATCTACACCTTTAACATAGACACCCGTTTCAGTTACTATTTTTTTATTTTCTTCTGCATTGAAAAGTTTCTCAATTTTTGCTTGAGTCATCTTTTCTTTTCTAATTTTTTCTGTTAATCTTGCAAAGACTTTATTTGCTGTAATTCCACCATATCCTATGGCAACATACATTTCTTCAAGATTAGCAAATTTATATTTATTAAGAGCAGTATTGATGTTTTCTTCAGTTAAGACCTCATCTATATCAAAGTTATTAGCTTTAATCTCATCTTTTAATAAGATTTCACCTTTAACTAAGTTTTCTTCACGGGCTGCTTTTTTAAAGAATGCTTTAATTTTTGACTTAGTCTGAGATGATGTAGCTATCTCTAACCATGAGCGATTAGGTCCAGTAGAATTTTTACTAGTACGAATATCACAAATTTCACCAGTTGATAATACGTAATCAAATGGCTCGATTTTATCATTTACAGTAGCTCCTACCATCTTATTACCGACTTCTGAGTGAATCGCATATGCAAAGTCTACAATGCATGAACCTTTTGGTAATTCAATAATATCACTATTTGGTGTAAACACATAAATTTTATCACTCAATAAATCTACTTTTAATGATTCCATAAAGCTTTCAGCTGTTGCTTCTGTTTCATCGTTTTCTGCAATTTTTTGGAACCAATTTAATTTTTCATAGAAGTTATTATTTTTATTAACCCTCTTACCTTCTTTATATGCCCAGTGCGCAGCAATCCCTTTCTCGGCAATTTCATGCATTTCATAAGTCCTAATTTGAACTTCTAAAGTTTGTCCATCTGGTGCAATTACCGTAGTATGAAGCGATTGATACATATTAGGTTTTGGCATCGCAATATAGTCTTTGATTCTTCCCGGAATAGGTACCCAAAGATTATTTACAAGACCTAAAGTAGCATAACAATCTGCTACGCTATCTACCAGGACACGAACAGCTAATAAATCATAAATCTGATCAAAACTTTTATTTTGTTTAACCATTTTTTTATAAATACTATAGATATGTTTTGGTCTTCCAGTTACCTGTGCTTTTATCTTATTATCTGCAAGAATTGATGTAATTCTTGAACAAGCTTCTTTTATACTTTCTTCCCTTGCACTTCTTTTTTGTTTCATCATCCCTACTATTGAAAAATATTGAGATGGATGTAAGTATCTAAGCGATGTATCTTCAAGTTCCCATTTAACAGAACTTATCCCTAATCTATGAGCTAAAGGTGCATAAATTTCAAGTGTTTCACTAGAAATTTCACGTTGTTTTTCCTCACGCATATACTTCATAGTTCTCATATTATGAAGCCTGTCTGCTAACTTAACAAAAATAACTCTTAAATCCTTCGCTATAGATACAAAAAGTTTTCTATGATTCTCTGCTTGAGATTGCTTTTTAGAACGGAATTTTACTTTATCTAATTTTGTAACTCCATCAACTATTACCGCTATATCTTCCCCGAAAGTTTCTTTTATATCGTCGAACGTGTACTTAGTATCTTCCACAACATCATGCAAGAAACCAGCACATATTGTTGCATAATCTAATTTAAGCTCAGTTAAAATTCCTGCAACTTGAACTGGGTGTAATATATATGGTTCCCCTGATTTTCTAAATTGTCCTTCATGAGCATCTTTTGCAAATTCATAAGCTTTTCTTATAATTTCAATTTGCTCGTCTGATAAATATTTACTCGCCATATCTTCTACATTTTCATAACTATATGGATATTCAAGATTCACAGAAATTCCTCCTCTTTCGTAATTTAATCTACCCTTTATAATAACACAAAAACAAGAAAATTTCCCGTATTTTATCAAAATTATAATATTTTTCAACTGTTTTCATATCATGTACTTTAAACAAATAAAAAATAAAAATTTCTAGACATAAAAAATCCTAGTTCAAATTTGAACTAGGATTAAATTTAATTATTTAGTATCTACATCTTGAGATAAATCAACTTTATCTAAAGGTATCATTTTTGTTTTATATCTAATTTTGTGGTATAGATAAAAGAATAAGAAGATTGGAACTCCCATATATGTTGTTAACATTCCACTCCAGTTAACCACTCCTTTAGTAATAAGCTCTGTATCTTGACCGATAATAACGATGATACATAATACTAAAGCGATAATTGGACCTACTGGGAACCATTTTGCTCTATATTTAAGATCATTTAGATCTTTACCTTGAGCAATAAATGCTCTTCTAAATCTATAGTGACTTAATGCAATACCTAACCAAGCGATAAATCCAGTTAACCCACTCGCTGCTACGATATAAGTATAAGCATTAGCACTTGTAAGTTGGATTAAGAAGATTAAGAATACTACTGCAGCTGTTGCAATTAATGAGATTACAGGAGTACCGTATTTAGTAACACGACCAAAAATTGGATACGCAAGTTTTTCTTTACTCATCGCATAAAGCATTCTTGTTGATGCATACATACCAGAGTTACCAGCTGATAGGATTGATGTTAAGATTACTGCATTCATTACACTTGCAGCTAATGCAAAACCTGCATTTTTGAAGACAATTGTAAATGGTGATTTAGCAATTTCTTCTGCACTTGCAGCACCTAATAAATCTGGTGAAGTATAAGGAATTAATAATCCGATTACTAAAATAGCTAGTACGTAGAAGATTAAAATTCTCCAGAATACTTGTTTTACAGCTTTTGGAATACTTTTCTCTGGGTTTTCACTTTCACCAGCAGTAATACCGATTAACTCAGTACCTTGGAATGAATATCCTGCGATTAAAAATACTCCAAGAGTAGCAAGGATTTGTCCTGATAATGAAGAATCTTCACCGACAAATGGTGCATCACCGATTGTTAAGTTTTTGAATCCAATGTATTCACCACCTAAAATACCGAAGATAGTTAAGCATCCTACTACTAAGAAAATGATTACTACTACTACTTTAATAAGTGCAAACCAATATTCACTTTCACCATATACTTTAACACTTAGTGAGTTTAAAGCGATAATAATAACTAGGAATAATAAACTCCAAGCCCAGTGAGGAAGTACTCGCATAGGCTCCCAATAACTAATAGCTAATGCAGATAATTCTACGTCAGCTGCTACTGTAATTACCCAGTTAAACCAATAGTTCCATCCTAAAGCAAACCCTAATGAAGGATCCACATAACGTGTAGCATATGTACTAAATGACCCTGATGTAGGAAGATATGTTGCCATTTCTCCTAATGATGTCATTAAGAAATATACCATAAGCCCGATACATAAGTAAGCTACAATAGCTCCCCCAGGTCCCGCACTTTGAATTGCTTGACCACTTGTCATGAATAATCCACTACCGATACATCCTCCGATAGCAATCATACTAATATGACGTGATCGTAAATTTCTTTTTACTTCTGTTGCATTATTGTTATTGCTGTTGTTTGTCATAATAAAAACCTCCTTGATAAAATAAAAAAGCATAACCTCCTACCATATTTGCACGGAGTTATACTTCACATTATCTCTCCAAAACAAGATATTAGTAGCGCAACATAGCCTCACGACTATGACAGTCCTATACTTAGTTCAATATAGGCCCAACAATATTAACATAGGATTAATATCATTTCGGCGATGTTTCCTTTCAAGTAATATCATCGAGCCCTACACTCTCAATTACTCTACTGATAAAAATCGCAACCTCTACCTCACTTACTTTGTGAGGTACATATTCAATTAACTGTTTATTAGTATAATATACTTTTTTTCTGTTGTCAATAAAAATTTTAATTTTTCTAATAATTCTCTTAAATATTGTATATATTACACTATATTCTACTTTTACAAGAATAATATTCTTTTCATCAATACTTTGTATATCAAAAAAGAAGGAGCTTGAAACCTCCTTCTTTTTTGATACTTACACATATCTTCTCATTTCTATCAATTTGATAAACAAATGACTAATTAATCATTCTTTTTTCTTCTTTTTTTCAATAGTTTATAGTTTGTAACTATTCCTAGCAGCATTAAAATCTCAAGTATACTTAATAAAATCTTCATCATATTTCTCCCCCCTTAAATACAAAGAAACTCAGAATATCAATTTATGTTAACTAATATCTTTCACATATTGCCCCTTGGCGATATTCTTCTAATAATATTTTTAATAATTCAATTTGTTTTTTTATTCTTGCACCACTATCAGTATCAGCTACTTTTTTTCGACATAATTTATCTACAACTCTCTTTGTTGAAATAATATCCGTCTCATTTTTGATTGATTCTTCTTTACTTTGGAAGATATCATGACTCATTATCTGTAACCCATAAGAATTGTAAGTTAATGTATAACCACCATGACCTGTTGTTTTATGATAAGCTCTAGACATTCCACCATCAATAACAATTGTTCTACCATTAGCTTTAATTGGATTTTCTCCTTTTGTTTCCTTAACAGGAGTATGCCCATTTATGATGTGACCTTCACTAGTTAAACCAAACTCATTTAATAACTTAATGCAAAACTCTTCATTATCTCTAAGTTTATAATATGCATTTTTTACTTCTTCATGAGTAGCTTTATCCTCTATAAAATATCTTTCGAACGTTGTCATATCGCATTTACCAAATAATGGAGAATAGCGACCTTGCCATAAGTAAAAGAACAATCCATTATCTTCTCTACAACCACAATAAAATATACTACGAATTTTTTTATCAAAAAAGTCTAGTAACTTTTTACCTGCGTATCTTTTCCCTCCATAAGAAAATTCCTGGAAGTTTCCATTCTCATCTACTGGCATACATCCATGAAGAAGCAGATTCCCATTATAACAACAATACATGCCACCCTTATTAATAAATAATTCAACATGTTTTTTTAATTTTTCACTTGCTATAAATGATTCTTTTAATCTATTAATGATCTTTTCTTCTTCATCAGTTAATAAGTATGGATTCTCTTTATCAACTGTTGGAAAATTACATGACGTTAATGGATATTCTTTACCATAGATTTTTACAGTTTCTTTTTCAAAGTCAATTTTATCTAGTAAAGCACGTGATTCTAGATCAAACTCAGGATGTTTATCAATAATCTGTTTTTCTAATTTGAATTGAATTATTGCCATTGCTTTATGCATTCTAGCTATTTGCATAATTTCATGTTCACTATATTTCAGCTCATCATCCTTAGATATTTTTGGTAAAAATTCCTTACAGTGATCATCCTTGTAGTACTTTTCACTAAAGTTTAATAAATTCCTAATAGGAATTCCATATCTATCTTCTATAATATCTAGATTATCATATCTTGCACATATTCTGATTACATTTGCTAATGATATTCTGTCTCCAAGATATGCACCAATCCATAACATATCGTGGTTCCCCCATTGAATATCAACAGAATGATAATCTAATAGTCTATCCATTATTTTATCAGGAAAAGGTCCTCTATCATAGATATCACCAACTATATGCAAGTGGTCGATTGTTAACTTGTGGATGCTTAATGATAATTCTATAATAAACTTTTCACCAGCACCTAATTCAATAATATTCTCAAGTATTTTATCATAGTAATCGTTCTTATCACTACTTTGCATTTTATAAAGTAATTCATCAATAATATATTTAAAATCTTTTGGTAAAATTTTTCTTACTTTAGATCTGGTATACTTCCTTGCTGCAACTTGAGTTACCTCCAATAGACGAAGAAGAGTAATCTTTTGAAACTCTTTATAATCACATACATCATATTCTTTTCTTATAAGATTTAATTTTTCTTCTGGATAATAAATAATTGTGGCTAAAAGATTTAAATCTTTTCTAGGTAATCTGTTACCAAATACTTCTTTAAGTTTTTCTTTAATTATACCTGAACCATTTCTTAAAATATGATCGAAGGCTTCATATTCTCCATGAATATCACTTAAAAAATGTTCTGTTCCTTTAGGAAGTGTTAATATAGCCTCTAAATTAATTATTTCCTTTGTTGTTTCATCTATACTCTGAAAGTTTTCCGCTAATAGTTCTAAATGCTCCTTAGATATTTTCATGCCATTCTCCTTTTTATTATTTTCAATTAAATCTTAACACACTTCCTACTGTAATTCAAGAAATGTTACACGCTATCAAACCAACTGCAATGGAATATTACACATTATTCCTCCTGAATTAAAAATAAAAGAAATATGATACTAACAGTATAACCGTAGTATCATATTTCTTTTATAAATTTATTTTAATTTCCCTACAAATCTTTCCATCTCTTTCATTTCTTCAAGAGTATCAGCAACAAGAACGTACATTGTATTTCCTTGAAGTTCAGCGAAAGCTTCAGGCATTCTTAAAACAGCTTTTAGTTTATCTTGATATTTATTTCTAATATCTTCATCTGAATATACATAATCTTTATAATCACGGCGTGTTGAAGCTAATCCATATTTTTCATCAACATTTAATCCATTAAATGTCTCATTAACTACTTCAGCATAAACTCTAAAATAATCTGTTGAATGTGCAAAGTTATACACGTCTACTGCAAAAGCTCCTGCTGGACGGTTATTATACTCGATTGCTATATAATCATCTTTAGTTTTGAAAAATTCAATATGGAAGAATCTCTCTTTCATACCAAATGCTTTTACCGCATTTTTACCATATTCTACTAGTTTTGGATCTAAATCCTTATCTATATAATAAACCCAATCAAGAGTATTATTATTTAATAAGTCTAATGGAGTGTGGTAATAAATGATACTAGTGTAAAAAACAATATTCCCCTTAGCATCTACTAATCCATCAAAAGTGACGATATCAGAGTTATCTACAAAAGGTTCTAAAAAATAATGTGTTGTTCCATCCCATTCTTTTTTAAAGTTTTCTACATCTCTCTTATCTTTAAGCTTATAAGTTGCTGATGCTCCTACTCCATTATCAGGTTTAGCGATTAAAGGTAATTTTAATTTTTTAACACCTTTTTCGATATCACCTTCTTTTTTCACTAAGAAACCTGGTACTACAGGCACTCCTGCTTTTTCAAAGTATTTTTTCATCTCTGATTTATGTTTTGTCTTTTTAAGGTCATGCTCTTTTAAGCCAAACACATTAAATTGTGTACGTAAAGCTGCATCTAATTCCATCCAGTGCTCATTTTGCGATTCTATTCTATCAATATGTCCATGCTTGTGATATAAGAATGCAACAGCACGTTTTACTTCATCAACATCATCAAGACTATTAACTCTAAAATACTCAGTTAATGCTTCTTTAAGTCTTTGATCTAACTGTTCATATGGCTCTTCACCAATTCCAAGTACATTAATACCTTGATTTTTTAACTCAATAGAAAATTTTTGAAAATTGTGTGGGTAATATGGTGATATAACTATGTAATTCATAAATCTTTGTCTCCTCTTAACTTTATTATAAATTTAATTTATCTAAAAAGTATGGCATTTGAATTCTCCACCAAGGCCAGTCATGGGCGACATCTTCACCCCATACATCAAACCATGCTGGAATATTTTTTTCTTCAAATGCTCTTTTTAAACTATAAAATGATGGTAATCCATCTTGCTCCCATGGACCTAATCCTGTACATACTATAATATCAGCGTTTCTATAGTGATCAATAAACCACCCATCATTTTGATTCCAAATATTATCACTTGGTGAATTTCTATATATTAACTCATCATTTCCATATTCACCTACGAAAAATCTAGCATCATAAACTCCACTAAGTGAAATTACTTTTCCAAATACGTCCGGATGTTGTAGGAAAATATTAAACGAGTGATATCCTCCCATGCTACAACCAGTAGCCATCATTTGTCCAAACCAACCTGTTTTATGTTTAATAAATGGAATAGCTTCTTCAATAACATACTTTTCATACTGTGTATGCGCTAATGCTCTGTCATGACCATTTTTCCAGTCGCATAACCACGATTCACTATCTATACTTGATAATGTAAAAAATTGCACTTTTCCTTCATTAATAAATCTCTCACAAGCATGAATCATGCCGAAATCATAATACTCGTTGTGTGTCCCACCTGATGATGGAAACACAACAATCGGTAATCCTGCATGTCCATACCTATTAAGAACCATTTCTCTCCCTAAATTTCCACTATAATGACTTAAATTTTCTATATTCAATCCTAAAACCTCCATTTTCTAAAAATTATATTACCAGTTTTCACTTATAAATCTCAAACATTCTGGTAAATATTTAGCCCAACACTCCTCACTGTGTTCCCCATTAGCTACAACATTTAATTTTAACTCACTTGTAGATAAACCAGCATCAATTAGCTGACGATAATAATCTAAACTTGCATCAATATATAATTGTTTTAGGTTACCATTTGCTAATTGTTTATCTGTGTCGTCTCCCTCATTCGTTCCGACTTCGATATATACTCTTTGATCTGAGACCTTATGTTTCGAAATAAATCTATCAAATTCTGGTTTATTCAACCAATTTGCAGATGAAAATACTCCAAGACATCCTACGACGTCTTTATGCTCTAAACCAATATATTGCGATATATTGGCACCTAAAGAACTACCAATCATCGCTGTATATTCTCGTTGTGGTTTAGTTCGATAAGTACTATCTATAAATGGCTTGACTACATTTACAAAGAAATCGGCATACTCGGAACCTAACCCTCCTAATGTCAGACCAAAATTTAATATTGGTAAACTTGAAAACTTCCAGGGTGCATATTCATTCATTCTTCCCTCATTATCATTATCAATTCCAACTATTATCATTTTCGGCATATCAGGATTTCTCTTAATCGCAGGTATAACCTTCCAAGAGTGTCCGCTAAACGATTCTCCACTATAAAAGACATTTTGTCCATCATTCATATACACTACAGGGTAGTGTTTATGTTCATCTTGAGCATAACCTTTTGGTAAAAGTACTCTAATACGACGATTTTTCCCCGTATATGGAACCTTTAACTCATGCTCTTTCATTTCTAAATAAAAATACGCATCTCTATTCATTAATATTTTCCTTTTAATTTATTATAGGTATAATTCTACCTTATTTCTCTTATAAAATCAATTAATTGAGTGTAATTTCTTGTGATTTTTCTGAAAATTAATTTTTATTAATTATTTTTATACTAGTGTAATGTTCATAATTAAATTATATATAAAAAGGAACGAATTACCACATAGTAATCCGTTCCTCTATATTAAAACTCACTATATACATACTCTTGGACATTTGAAAAATCCGTTAAAAAACAGTATATTATTATTCCCATTATTACTATATAAAAGAACAATACCCATAGTGTTAGTCTTTGTTTATAGCTTAATTTACTTTTTAAGTTTGTAAAGATCTCTTTCAAAATCAATCCATCCTCTCCACCCTAGATGCATCGCATCATACATATAGTAGTCTTCATATTCTTTACTTGAATAGTCCATTACCTCTATATTATTATTTTTAGCAATCTCTTTTAATTTATTATAGGCCACTTGTCTTTTTTCACTACCTATCCCTGTATAATCACTCCATCTACCGTTAGCAGGAAGAATCGCAAACTTAATATTCAAGTTCAAGTCCTTAACAATAGATAATAGTATATCTAAGTCTTCGTATTCTTTAGAATCATCATACTTTGTATTCTTTGAACTATCTTTTAGTTGATTATATTTAACCCTTATGTATTTATCATAATATGTATTATCAATTTGATAGTCATTGTTATTAGTTCTTTCTTTAGCTTCCTCAGCTGCTTTTTTATCTAATTCTTCCCAATTATAATCAGGTGTATTTTCTCCATAAACTGGATAATTTTCTTTACCTTTATTTTTATAAAAGTTTAATTTATTTTTTAGAATATAGAAGTAATTATCTAATTTTAAAAATTTCTCTGTGAATTTATTTCCTTCACCTTTTAAGAAATATCGTTTATAACTCTTATATTTTTTATTTAATTCCTTGTTAGAAGCTGAAAGTTCTATAACCCTATTTATAAATTTTTCTTTTGTCTGATAGCTTATTTTATCGTTTCTCATAGTATTGTACACATGTTCGCTAGAAATTCTAGATAAAAATGCATCCTTTAAAATACCATTCTTGTTATCAAACCACTGAATAGATTGAATCATTACTATTTCATTATTCTTCACATCATTCCCTATTGATCCAATTGTAGCAGCATGAATAATATTTTGAGAGTTTCCTACTCCTACTTGCATTATATTAAAATCTTCATAGTTGAACATTTTCTTTGGATGATAATTCTCATTGATAGTAGTTGTTAACTCGGAAGACCCTAAAAGTAATAGTGTTCTAGGTGTCATATTTTCGACTATTATATCTCTACTTTTATATTTTTCAAAAGCAGTACTGTACCTAACACTATTATCATTAGTTTTATAATAAGTTTGAATCTTCTTTAGAAGGGTTAAATCTAAAATTACAAGTGTAATTAATACCAATACTATTGATATTAAAAATGCTTTTAATCTTATCATGATATTATTTCCTGTTTTCTATATAAGAAATTACCTTATTTGGTGTATCGATTTCTTCATATGTTACTTCTGTTGGTGCTATGCTTAAACCGAAGATTTCTTCGATTTTTACTAACATTTCTACAAAAGCTAAAGAGTCCATTAACCCTTCTTCTTTCATGTTTATATCTAAATCTTCTCTTACTACTTCGTCTTCACAGATTTCTTCTAACATTTCTAATACTTGTTCTTTTATCATGCTTGTTCTCCTAACTCTATATTATTTTTTTAGTAAATGGCTTATTAGTTTATATGGTTCTCCTGAGAAGATATATAGACCTATTATTACTAAGTTGATCGTTATGAACCAACTAAGTACTTTATACCATGTTTCATTTTTATTCTTTTTGTAAAATTTACTTTTCTTCTGATAGTATTCAAATCCTGCCATTAATAAACCATGGTAGAATCCATATATTATATAGCTTATTGTTAAACCATGCCAAAATCCCATAAGAACCATGTTTACCATATAGGCATACATTGCTGTATTTATTCTTTTCTTGAATCTTTTTTTCTTTGTTGCTTCCATAAAGACTCTTGAGAATACGAAGTCTCTAAGCCACGTTGATAGTGTTATGTGCCATCTATTCCAAAAGTCTTTTATGTCTATACTTAGGAATGGTTTGTTGAAGTTCATCGGAGTTCTTATTCCTAAGATGTTACTACTACCTACTGCCATTAAACTGTATCCTGCAAAGTCGAAGAATAGGTATAATGTATATAGGTACATGTATTTTAATGAATAGACAAATGTTCCATTGTTTGTTAAACCTACTAAGTAGTGGTAGCTCAATGTTGAGAATACTATTTTATATAGTAATCCTAATATTAGTCTGTAGACTCCTTCTCCAGCTAATTCTAAGTACTCTGTCCTCGGCATTCTTTCTTTTATTTCGCTCATGAAGCGTCTACTTCTGTCTATCGGTCCTGCGCTTACAGTTGGAAAGAATAATAAGAATTGTACGTAATCTACAGCACTAATTTTTTCTTTTATTAACCCATCTGATATTTCTATCATAATTTGTATTGTCTTAAATGACATATATGATATTCCTATAAAGACTAATAGATGTAGGGGCGTAGTTGCGAATACTTTGTTTATTACTAGTGGTAGTATCGATAGTATTACTAATATTTTTAAGTGTTTTTTACTTTCTGTTTTTTGAGCTATTAATACCAATATGTATTCAAATAGAATAAATCCTACTAGGTAAGATAACATTGTAATACTCTTACCGTATATTAATGCTGCAAATATTACTGATAATGCCAATATATAATATTCTATTTTTTTACCTAGATAGTTTATTATAAAGCCTATGATTAGTACTATAGCTAATAATAAGAAAAATTCATTTCCGTCAAAGTAGCTCATTCTATACTAACTCCTTTAACTTTTTCTTATCTATTTTTCCGTTGTTGTTTAGTGGCATTTCTTCTAAAAATACTATTTTTTTCGGTATCATATATTCTGGCACTAGTTTTTTCAGTTCTTGTTTTATTTGTTTTGTTACTTCGAAGCGTTTTTCTATTTCTTCGTTGTATACTACAAATGATGTCAATGCTTTTACTTTTCCATCTTCATAGCTTGGCACTGTCGCTGCTTGGCGTATTTTTTTATTTTTAAGTAGATTATTATCTATGTCTTCAAGTTCTATTCTGTGTCCATGTAGTTTTACTTGGAAGTCTATGCGTCCTTCACAAAACAACATACCGTCTTTGAAGTATCCTAGGTCTCCTGTTAAGTAACTTCTTTCTTCTTTTCCATCTACTTCCCCTATACCAAATTTTTCATTTGTTATAGCGTCATTTTTGAAGTATCCTTTTGCAACTGTGTTTCCTGTGATTACTATTTCACCTTTGTTTTCTTCGTCTGGATTCGCTAGGTGTATTTTTGTACCCCATTTTACTTCTCCTACTGGTAGGTTCTCATAGTATTTTTTATTCACTTCTTTTGTTATTTCTACCCATGTGACCATTACTGTTGATTCTGTTGGTCCATAAGTATTTATTACCTGTGCATTTTCAAAGTTTTTATGAATTTTTTCTACTGTTGTGCTAAATAGTTTTTCTCCACAAAAGACGAATTGTTTCACCTTCGGCATTAGACTTTGATTGAAGTTTTTATCTATAAAACACATTTCTATAAATGATGGCGTTGAAATCCATATTGTAGCATTTGATTTATTTAGTTCATCAAACATTACTTTGAAGTTTTCTTGATGTTTTTTATCTATTTGTACTAAAGTAGCTCCTAGATAAATACTTGGCCATAATGACATTACCGATAAATCAAATGAGAACGGTGGGTGTCCTAAAAATACTAATTCTTCTTTTTCATCATAATATCCTGTGTACCAGTGCAAGAAGTTATTTAAGTTATTGTATGTAATACATACTCCTTTTGGTTTTCCTGTACTTCCTGATGTGAAAATTATATAGAATATATCTTCATCTTTGACATAGCTTTCTTTTGAAATAGTATTTTGAGTACTCGAGATTATTTCTTTAGCTGTCTTAACATCTAGCATTTCTCTAGATAGTTCTATTTCTTCTGTGACTAGTACTACTTTTGAGTCTGTTGTTTCTACTATTTCTTCTACTCTCTCTTTTGGTGTGTTTATATCTATTGGACAGAATGCTCTTCCTGATTTTACACACGCTAAAAAGTACACTAACATAAATGGATGTTTATGCCCGTACACTACTATAGGATTTTTATCTTCTCCTAGTTTTTCTTCAAGATAAAACGCAAGTCTATCTGAATACTCTATTAAATTTTTATATGTTAAATTTTCATTCTGATATATATTATTAATATATACTTCTTTAGAACTATTTTTATACTGTTCTAGTTTTTCAAAAAAAGTTAATTTCATATTTATTTTATCCTTGCCTCTATATCTATTCTTTATCGCCTTTTAATATTATATCAGTATGTATCCAAAAGTCGACACAATACTACTTATACTATTATAATATAAAACTTAACAAATGTGATTAAAAATTAGTAAAAATTATAAAAAAAATTGATTTATTGCTTTTTATTTCAAAACAACAAATCAATTTTCACAAATTTTTTCTAAACTAGAATCATTTTAAGTCATTTAGTAACTTTTCTTTTAAATCTTTTGGTTTAAGCTCTACCTTCTCTTTATAACTTAATCGTATATCACTATTACTAGAAATATTAAACAGGGTTTCCTTTTCAGCGGAATATTGATTCCCAATTTCATAATTATCTAGAGAAAAATTAAATTCAAAGATTTTTTCTAGTAGTTTCATTATATTTTCAAGATTTTTATTAACTAACTTTTCAAGTTCAGGACTTGTAAATGCTTTATGGCTATCTGCCCCATGAATTTTCTTAGCTTTTGTAGTTCTAACATACATAATTTCAGGAGCTTTTTCATAAAATTCATCATCCAATATTAAATCACTATTCGCTAACCCTCTTAATCTATAGGTCTTTAGATCCTTACCTAATTTTGCTATCTCTCTATAAAATATACCTAATATGTCCTCTGAATTTCTATCAAACATCAGTTCACATGCCAATGCATAAGTTAAAATCTGAGATATAAATCCTAATTCTAAACTATCTAAAGAAAAATCGCTTTGACTACTCTTATAATCAATTATTGAAATATTCTTTCCATTAACATCTACTCTGTCAATTACCCCTGTGAATTTAATTGGTGGTATATTATATTTATGTTGTAATTCTTTCTTACTAATCTCACCAGTCTCTTCATTTTTACACGTAATAACATTGTCTACAATTTCCAGACTAAATGATCTTTCTAAGAATGTAGGCATAAAGTTTGTTAAAGCAAAATATTTTATTTCTATTGCTATAGCTACTTCTAGTCTCATAATCATATTATTTAAAATATACTTATGAGTATTTAACAACTCTATTAACTTCAACGTTTCTAATATATCTTTGTTATCACTAGAATAAATAACATCATTCAAAATCTCTTTAATATTAAATCTTCTTGCTATATCTTCATCTTTTTGAACGTCTATATCAAATTTACTTCCACATTCAGCTATGAAACTAATAATTCTTTCTTCTGACATTACTGCGTGGAAGAATTTTCCAGTAACAAGATTATCAATATCAATATCTCTTTCTTCTGCAATGCCAAGTACTCGTTTAACAAAGAATTGATATGGATTTTTTTCGAAATCAGAAATTTTAGAGATACTAAACTTAGAAAAGCTATCTTTCTTAACTTCTAAAAATTCATCTATATATTCTGAACTAAGTTGAAACTTATAATCTCTAATTATTTTAGATAAATAATTTTTAATACTAGTATCATTAGTGAAAAATACTCTGTCATTTAATTCATCAAGAACTTCATAATTCTCATAACTTTCGTGTATTGAAGTAAGTTGGTAATGTTCTAAAAACTTAATCATAAGCTCTACTAAAACTTCAACTTCCTTTGTCTTACTATCTTTCACTTCCATAAATCTACGATAAATTTTTGCAAATAGATAATTAAATTCCTTAGTTGAAACTATGTCTGAAATATTTTCTAAATAGTAATTATAATCAGTAATAGAAAACTCTAAAATTTTTGAAGTTTTCTTTTCTTTTAATTCTGGGAATAAAGATCTCACAGTATTTAAGTATGGAGATGCAAAATTCTCTTTAAAACTTTTATCAAGTAAACTGTAACTTATATATGTCTTTTCTTGAGCTCTTGTCATGGCAATATAAGCTACAAACTCTTCATCAATAAGTGCCGCTTCTTTTGTCGGTGATAAAAAGATATTATCGTTAATTAATCTTTCTTTATCTTTATCATCTATTAATCCTGAACTTTTAGATACTGGTAATACATCTTTATTGAATCCTAAAACAAAGACAACCTTTTTATTTTCAACTTTTGCTAAATCCATAGTGGACATAATAATAGAATTATTAATCTCTGGTATTGAACGGTACTTGATAGATGTTAATCCAGTATTAAATAAAGTTACAAATTTTTTATACTCAAACTTTTCACTACCAAAGTTCTCATTTATATCATTAATATATTCAAGAATTTTTTTGTAAACCTGTCTATCTATACTATCAATTTTTAACTCTTCGATGTTATCATACTCACCATCTTCTTTATCAAGATACATTTTAATTTTGCAATGATCAAAAACATCTACTAATTTTTTTATATATCTCTTAGCTTGAAGATTGTTCTTAGCTGAGACTTCTGAAACCTTATCAATAAGCTCTAATAAAACTTGTCTACAAATTTCAAGCTGTTCAGTAGTATATTTTGACGTTTCTTCAATAAAGTAATCTTTTAAAATATCCCTATACTCATTTACCAGTTTCTCATTAAGTATATTTTCAAGGTCATCTATTGAAATCACTCTAACTTTTTCTAATAAATCGCTATATCCATATTTTCTTCCAAGATTTTTTACTAAATCACTAGTTACAAATTTATCCTTTATTACTGTTTCATCTAACTCTGCAATATCTTTTTCTAGTTGTTTTTCATCAATATTTGAATCTCCTAGTAAAACATGTGCGATAGTTTTTTGACGATATATGTTTTCAAAATTCGTTAATCTAGTTTTTAGTAGATTTAATAATTTAGTTTTAAAACTACCTTCATCAAAATTTAATGTTTCTTGTATAAACTTAACTAAACGGTGATTGCTAGTTTCTATATTTTTATCTAGATGAACATCTAAATTATAATCTTTGAATATATTTAAATAATTTTCATATGTATTATCACGATAAAGAATTGCTATCTCATTTTGATTGATATTATTATGTTTTAGTTTCACAATCTCACGAGCGATTTGCTTAACTTCCAACTCCTTATTTTTAGCACACATAATTTCAATACTATCATCAATTTCATACTGAGCTGTGAAATTTTTATAATATTTATCAGCAAGAATATCATTAGAAATTCCATTAAAGCGACCTTTATGAGCTTCTAGTACTACATATTCCTCTACTTTATTATCTTTTATTTTAAATTTCAGCGTATTTATTTCTTCTTTTTTTACAAATGCTACTACAGAAAAATTCACATCTTTATTACTTTTCACTATTTCATTCATACTAGCAACAATCTCATGAGATTTCCTAAAAATATCTAACTTATATTTCTCTTTACTATACAAATCAGACAGGTAAAAATCATTATATTTCATCTTTTCTAGTTCATAACCTTGAATCAGTTGTAATAAATCAAAATTAAAATATCTGTTTGCATCACTAATAACACTCATTATTAACTTTTTAGACTTCTGAGCAAGCTTTCCAATGTAATAATATTCCTGTGCTGTAAAGTTATAATAAGCATCCACATAAAAAATATAGTCACTTAAATCTATGTATTCTAGATACAAAAGCAATTCAGATATATAATCTACTTTGTCAAAAGAACCCTGTTCTTTTAATAACCTCGAATATTCAACATATATTTCTAAAATAGATTCCAATTTTTCTCTATGACTACTATCTAGATTAGTATTTTTCTCTAAATACTCTCCTAATAAATTAATACTTACTTTATACTCTTTTAATTCATTTATAATTTCTTCTACAACTTCTATGAAATTAACATCTTGTATAATTCTTTTTACTAGAAAGTTCTCACTATTTTCTAAATTTTTTGCAGCTTTATAAAAGTAGAATGGCTTAATATTATCTCCGAGTCTATTAAGATTATCCATTCCTAATTGTTTTGATAATTTTCTAGTTAGACTTGAGAAATTCATAACATCGATATTAAAAGTACCACCGAACTTATCACATAACATTTTTTCAAAATTAAAACTGTTCTGTTCCGGAGTTAATACAATTATTTTATGGTTATCTCTATTTAACTCAATATCATTTAATATGTAGTTCGTTTTCCCTACACCACTTGGGCCAATTAATAATTCTAAATTCATGTTATCTCCTTTCTTTTTTTATTGCCTTATATTCCAGTCATTTTAATCTTCGCATAATTATCTTTAGAATAGACTTCTACCTTCGGTCTAATTCTTTCTTTTAACTCACTAACATGTGAAATAATACCAATATTTCTTCCGTATGATTGTAAATCTATTAGCGTTGTTAGTGCAATATCTAGTGTTTCAGCATCTAATGATCCAAATCCTTCATCGATAAAGATAGTTTCGAGTGATATTCCTCCACTTTCATTTTGAATAACTTCGGCTAAACCTAAAGCGAGAGCTAAAGAAGCTAAGAATAATTCTCCTCCAGAAAGAGAACTAATAATACGAGTACTATTTAGATAAATATCATGTATTTCAATCTCTAAACCTTGAAGACCTCCACCTTTTGATTTTTCATCGCGTCTAATAAATCTATATCTGTCATTTGTCATCTGTAATAATCTCTTAGTTCCCGCAACTAGAATCAAGTCTAGATAATATCCTTGAACGTATGTTTCTAATGATTTTCTATTTTCAGTTTTTCCGCTAACAACATCACTAAATGCTATAATTTCTCTTATATCTTTAGATGATTCTAATAAATTAATATACTCACTATGAATTTTTTTATATAATTTTTTATTATTTTCTAATCTTTTATTAAGAATTGCAACTTTTTCTATGAAATCATTGACTTGAGATTCAATATTTTGTAGTTTCTGTTGCCCTTCTTCTAAATCGGGTTGTTCTATCTCTTGTAACTCTTCTTCAAGTTTTTCTATAGTGTTTAGTATAATTTTCTTGACATCTTCAAATTTATTAATCTGAGATTCAAATTCTTCTAAATTATTCAATTCACCAATATTTTCTTCTGCCATTTCTAAGGTTATGTAATACTTATTAAGCTTAGATTTAGTAAAACTATCAACAATACTTTCTATTCTTTTACTAGCTTCTAGTAAATTCGTCTTATTATTTTTCTCTTCTATTTCTAGTCTTGTTTTTCTCACCAATAGTTCATTACTATTATTTTGTAAAAGGTTGCAGTTATTATCAAAATCTTCAACCTGAGATTGTATTTTCTCATAATAATCGGAAAACACATCTAGCTCTATTTTTACATTCTTCTTAAATTGTTCGATTTTATTTTTCGCTTCTAGATGCTTTTGTTTAATCTCGTCTTCATTTTTAAATAACTCTGAAAGTTTCTCTATTTCCTGATTGAGTCCTTTAATTTTATCCTCGGATGTTTTGATTACTTTACTAATATCAGTTAGTTTAATATTTTCAGCCTTTAATTCATCTTCCAATTGTGATAGTTCTTCCTTAGCTTTAAAGTTAATTGTATTTTCTATATTTTTTTGAAGAGTACTTATTCTTTCTATTTCTTCTTCATCTTTTTTTATAAGAGTTTCTAATTGAATTATATCTTTATTAACTTTTTGAAGTGATTTTTCTATACTTTCATCTACTACCGCTAAATCAGGAATATCTGGTAAGTGTTCAATTTTTTGTTTACATAAAGGACAATCATCCCCCTCATGCAATTTTAATAGAAAATAATTTAAAACCTCTTGTTCTCTATTTTTATTTAATAACGTAACTTCTTGCTCTAATTTCTTCTTCTCTACTTCAAGTTCTTCTAGTTGTTTTTTATCAAGAGTAAGTCTCAAACTCTTATCATTTACTTCAGATAATTTATTATTATATTCTTCAAGTTTTTCTACATCTTGCTCTTTCTTTAAAACTTCTAATTTTAACTTACCCATACTGCTCTCTAGTATATTTTTCTCCTCAATATCCTCTAAGTAGCTTTCTTTTTCAGCTTTTAAACTAGAATCTAGCTCTTTATATGTTTCTTTTTTCAATGTAAGATCTTTTAATTTTTCACTATATATTTCAATATTAGTTTTAGCTGAAGCTATTTCTTCAAAATTATTATAGAAAAACTTATAATCAATAGTTTCTTTTCTAAGTTCTTCTATATTATTTTTTTGTGCATTTAGTTCTAATTGTAATTTCTTATTATTTTCTATGTCTAATTTGTATTTTTCTGTATCTATTAATAAATCTTTCTGAAGTTTTCTTAATTGTGATTGTTTATTTAATAGAGTACTATACTCTATAATCTTGTCTTTACTCTTTTGTAACTCTTTTAACTTCTCTACTTCTAATTTAAGTTTATTATAATAATCTTCTTTTTCATTTAATTCTTCTAGTTCTAACTTGTTATTTTTAAGTTGAGTAAATTTATCATTGATCTTACTTAATTCTATAAAATTCTCTTTTTCCTTAGAAAAACTGCTTTCTAATTTTAATAATTCTTTTTTCTCATTTTTTATTATTTTTTCTTGTGAGTGAATAATACCTAGTATTTCTTCAAAATTCTCATCTTTTAAATATTCAAACTTTGTAAGTTCTTCCTCAATATCAAACTGCTCAAATCTAGTAATCAACTCTTTTTCTTTCTGCTTATGTGAACTATCTAATTTCTTAGCTTGTTCTTGCAGTTGTTCCACGAATTTTTGATAGAAGTAAGTATTAAATAATGATCTCAAAGTTTCTTTTTTTTCACTCGACTTCGATAATAAGAACTCCTTAAATTTCCCTTGAGGTAAGATAATTATTTGACAGAATTGCTTATCATCTAAACCTATCAACTCTTCTACCTTTTCTTTTACTTCTTGTTCTTTTGTGGCGATTACTTCTAATTTTTCATCATTATATTGCATTAAAGTAACTTTCCCCGAAGTTAAGTTTTTATTACCAGCCTTCAAATACGCCAATGTTCTCTCAATTCTATATTTTTTTCCACTTAATTCAAAATCAAAGTTAACCTGTGTTTTGTCCTTATCCGAGGCTGTCTTTGTTCTTAGTGAAGCTATATCTTTTCCTCCAGTTGTCTTATTATATAATGCATAAGTAATAGCATCAAATAGTGTTGTTTTCCCTGAACCAGTTTTTCCTGTAATTAGAAATATCGGTTCATTTATTATTCTATCCCATTCTATTATTTCGTTCTTATATGGACCAAACTCTTTTAATTCTAATCTAATTGGTTTCATCTTGATTCACCTTATCTATAATATTTACCAGTGCCTGTTTTTGACTTTCAGTTAATTCACTACCAGTTTGTTCATTATAGAATCCCTCTATTAATTGTAATGGACTCTTAGTTAGCATTTCTCTATCTAATTTCACTTCATTATCGATGCCAGTATTTCTTTTTTGCTTTAGTATAAGAGTATTAGGATAATATTCTTTAATTCTAGGTAACGGATCAGTTATTCCCTCTAAACCGCTAAGTTCCATACTAAAATAATCATTTTTACAATCAAAATTTTGTTGAAATTCTTTTGTTAAAACTTCTTCATAAGATGTACTAATATTATGTAACTTTCTTTTTTGCTTCAATGGAATAAACTCTTCACTATAACTTTCTTTTGTTACCTCTATAAGTCTCATACCTTTGGTTTGAGAAGCTTCAGAGAATGAATACGCCATTGGACTTCCACTATATTTCAAACGTTCCTTATTTATTGCATTCGGATTATGAAGATGACCTAGAGCTACATAATCAAACTTATCAAAGACTTCCACAGCAACATTTTCAACAGTTCCTACAGATATTTCTCTTTCAGAATCAGTCTCTAATCCTCCCGATACAAAAGTATGAGCTACTAAAATATTAGTCTTATTCGTATCTAAATTTTTATAAATTTCATCTATTACTCTTTTAGTTGCTGCATTATGGGTTGTTAATGTAGTATCTTCAAAATATTCTCTCGCTTCAAAAGGTTCAAAATATGGTAATAAATATATATCGGCATCTTCATAAGAAAGCTTATCAAAAACTTGCTCTAATCTTGTGTGAAGATAAAATTTATGTTTACTAAACCAAGCTTCACCAATCGCTAATCTTTCTCTACTGTCATGATTTCCACTAATAGCAAAAATTGGTATATTACACTCTATATTAATTTTGACTAAAAGTTCTTGCAAGATCGTTGTAGCTTCTTTACTAGGAACACTTCTATCATATAAATCTCCTGCAATAATTAAAAAGTCAGGATTGATTTTCTTCATTTCAATTATTAGATTATCTAACACAACTTGTTGATCTTCTAATAAATCTTTTCCTTGTAATTTTCTTCCAATATGCCAATCAGCAGTATGTAAAAATTTAACCATATTATCACCTTTTTCTATATATTCTCTATTATATTATATATTAAAAACAATTAAATTAGTAGCAAATATTAAATCTTCCTAGAGCCAATTATACTAATAAAAAAATTATAATAATGTATCATATTTTAAAGCCGATATAAAAAATAACGAGAAGTAAAATCAACTTCTCGTTATAAATATTATCTATTTCCCAAATAATCTTTGGATATCATTCCATGTTACTGCTAACATTAACGCAACCATTAATAATCCAAATGCTACAGTTAAGTAATATTGGGCTTTTTTATTAATCGGCTTTTTGAAGATTGCTTCATAAATTACGAATATGATACGTCCACCATCAAGAACTGGAATAGGAATTAGGTTCATAAGACCTAAGTTAACACTTAAAATTCCTGTCCATTTTAATGTTGTAATTAAACCACTCTGTGCAGCTGCAGAAGACATTTCATAAATCGCTACAGGTCCTCCAAGTTGATTTAAACTAAATCCACCAGTAAATAATGAAGCAAACAGATTAATAATTCCCATGAAAATCATTGTTCCGTAGTATAGAGTCTGTTCAAAACCGCTCTTTATAGAACCAGCTAAGTTTTTCTCATAAGCTCGGTCTATTCCAAGTTTGTATGTTTTAACTTCTTTACCCTTTTCCACGGTAACTTCTTCTTTTGGTGTAACTTTAATTTCATGTTGTGAACCATCACGTGACAATTTTAATGTAAGCTCAGAACCATTAGAACCTACGATTTCTTTTGTCATTTCTTTCCATGTAGTAACGCTCTTACCATTTACTTGCTCAACTATGTCACCTTGTTTTAATCCTGCTGAATAAGCTGGATAGTTAGAAGCTAGTTCACCTAAACGCGTTGTATTAGATGGTACTCCACTATAAATTGAAATGCCTAAGAAAATTGCTAAAGCTAATATAAAGTTCATTAATGGTCCTGCAAATAATGTCCAGAATTTTTTCCCCCATGAGTGTGAAGAAAACATTCTTTCTACCGGAGCAATTTGCTCTTCCATTCCACCAAATACAACGCATGCATCTTTTCTTACTTCATAGCGTTCGATTTTATCGCCAACAAAACCTTCTACAAATAATTTTTCAGTTAGATCAAATTCATTCAACTCTAATGGAAGTAAATCCATGTCATTGCTTTTATCTAAAACTATCTTCTCAACTTTATCATTTTCATCTAATTTTAAACTAACTTTCATTCCTTTTTTTAAATCATATACCGACACGTCATTGTTAAAATCAAAAACATTGTCTGGCATTTTTACATATCCACCTACTGGAAGAAGTCTAATCGTAAAGTTAGTCTCTCCTATTTTTTTGTGAAATATCTTAGGTCCCATTCCTATTGCGAATTCTTGGCACAATATTCCTGCTTTTTTCGCAACTATAAAATGACCAAACTCATGAATAGTTACTACTACAAAAAATATTAATATAAATGCTATAATACCTTGCATCTAATACCCCTCTCTATATTTTAAAATAAACTTAGTAATATTATTAAACATGGCGCTGATAGAATAACAGAATCAAATCTATCAAAAATACCACCATGCCCTGGTAATAAATTACTACTATCTTTTACTTGATATTCTCTTTTGTATGCTGATTCAATTAAATCACCAAATTGACCAACGACACTAACTACCAATGTAATAGCAATCGCAACTAATAGATTAGAAAATATATTAGTTGTATAGAAAAATAATAATGCTATTACTATTGATGATAGACTACCTATTACTGAACCTTCAATTGATTTGTTAGGACTTATTTTCGGTGAAAGTTTATTTTTCCCAAACTTCATTCCACCAAAATATGCAAAACTATCAGTAAACCAAATTGTAAGTAATAAATAAGCTACATGAGATAAGCTCAAGTTTCTTATCATAAACAAACAATAAAATCCTATAAAAATATAGGCAGTTACAAATATAATCGAACCAATTTCAACTAATTTAATTTTATGACCTGTTGCAACTACAGTCGCTAACATACCAACTAAAATTAAAAAAAGTAATCCATAAAGTTGTAACTGTGTGATTTCTTCATTTAAAAATAGTAGTGCACCTGCTAAAGAAGATAACCCTAAAACTACTATGTTAGTTTCTTTAAAAGTCATTCTTACTATTTCATACATAGCCATCACACCTAGTGCAAATGTTGTAAATTTAAAATAATCTCCACCTAAAAATAGTAATGGTAGGAAAACAATTAATGCCACTATGGCGGTTATTACCCTAGTCTTCATTTAAACCTCCAAACCTTCTATCTCTACTTTGATATTCTAATAATGCCTTGTAAAATTCTTCTTCAGTAAAGTCTGGCCACGCCACTTTTGTAAACAAGAATTCACTATAAGCAATTTGCCAAAGTAAAAAGTTTGAAATTCTTTGTTCTCCCGAGGTTCTTATTAATAAATCAGGATCTGGAGTATTAGACGTAAATAGATTTTGACTTACATGTTCTTCAGAAATTTCATCTATACTGTATTTATTATCTTGTACGTCTTTAGTAATTTGTTTAATTGCTCTTAACATCTCATCTTTAGAACCATAATTCAATGCAAAGATTAATTTTAATCCAGTATTATTTTTTGTCTGCTCTATTGCATCATTTACTGCCTTCCTAGTATTTTCAGGAAGTTTTTCTACAACACCAATAACCTCAACTTTAACGTTATTTTCCATAAGTTCTGGCATAAAACTACTGAACATCTTTTCAGGAAGATCCATTAAATAACTAACTTCTTCTTTAGGTCTCGCCCAGTTTTCTGTAGAAAAAGCATATAATGTTAGATATTCTACACCTAGTTTCGATGCATATTTTGTTATTTTTTTTACAGTTTGCATCCCTTCATAGTGTCCTTTAATTCTAGGCATATTTCTCTTTTTAGCCCAACGTCCATTACCATCCATTATAATAGCAACGTGTGTCGGAATTTTTTTCAACTCTTGTTTGTCATTTTTTTCCACTAATTCATTTTTTCTAAAAAATTTAAACATAATTCCTCCTATGTAACACACTTCATTATATCATAAAAGGCTTAATGCAACAAACTTTTATTAATTTTTATTAATGACCATAGCTATTAATTTTTCACAGAACAAATATATTATAATCAAACCAAATAAAATATATTTCACATAATATTTACAGAATTAATTTTTCCCTTTTATATGAAGTATTTTAGGTTGCTTTCATTTAATATTCATGCTAGAATATACACATTAAACATGATATTAAAAATGAAAATAAATATTTTTATCATAAGAATATTTATATACTGTTATCATAATATTTCTAAAATAATTCGACTAGCTTTAGCTTAGCCGTTTTTTTAATATTATTATTTTTTAATATCATACTAATATATATTGAAAGGATGATTAAATGACCAAAAATACAAGATGGACCGTCTTATTCGCCTCAATGGCAATTTTATTGTGTGCAGGTTCACTATATTCTTTTAGTGTTTTTGCAAAACCTCTAAGCGTTTCAAAAGGATGGAGTATGCCAGATGTTATGCTAGCATTTACTATTAACGCAGCTATTGCTCCTATTCCTACTATTCTTGGAGGATTTATTACTGATAAAGGAAAGGCAAATATCTCTATTATTTTAGGGGGAATTCTATTTGCTGTTGGATTCATACTTACTGGATTTGCAACTACGAAAGGGATGTTATATTTTAGCTATGGTGTATTATCTGGAGTTGGACAAGCATTTGCTTATTCAGGGTGCATAAGTAATGCTCTTAGATTTTTCCCAGATAAGAGAGGATTAGCTGCTGGATTAATTACAGGTGCAATGGGTGGTGCTAGTGTTATCGCTGCTCCAATCGCTCACAATTTAATAGCAAATTATGGTGTTCATAATGCATTTATCTACTTAGGTAGTGCATACTTAGTAATTATTATAATAGCTCTATTCTTTATAAAAGTTGCTCCTGCGAATTATCAACCTGAAGGTTGGATTCAACCTGTTACAGAAATTAAACAAGAGGCTGCTAATAAAAATTGGAAACAAATGTTAATGAGTTTATCATTTTACTTTATTATTTCAATGTTTGCCATTGGAGCATTCTCAGGACTTATGGTAGCATCAAACGCATCAGTAATAAGCCAAACTATGTTCGGACTAACTGCTTCAGTTGCTGCAACTTTTGTTAGTATTTACGCTCTTTCTAATACATTTGGACGTGTTGTATGGGGTGTTGTTTCAGATAAAATAGGACATGAAAAGACTCTTATTGCAATTTATTCGGTAATTGCTATTTCTCTATTAACTCTAGTTAATATTAGAACTACAGTTGGTCTGACAGTCGGTCTTGTTCTCCTTGGTCTATGTTTTGGTGGAATTATGGGAGTTTTCGCACCATTAGTAATGAAAACATTTGGACCTATTAATCAAGGAGTTAATTACGGGATTGTCTTTATAGGATTTTCTACAGCTGCATTTTTCGCACCTAAATACGCAGCTGGAATAGCTGCTAAAAATAATGGAGATTTTACAGAGGCGTTTTATGTAGCTATCTCGATAGTGCTTGCTGGGTTAGTAATAAGTATTATTTACTCAATCTTTACAAAACGTAGAATTAAACAATAAATAAAGAAATCATCTCAAAAAAATGAGATGATTTCTTTTTATAATTTCGGTATTTGAATTTTTTGTCCAGCTGTAATATTATTATTACTAATATTATTAGCTTCTTTAATTTTTTCTACACCATTTTGAGAATTAGCTTCTCCATATGCTTTTGATGCTATAGCGAATAAAGAATCTCCAGCTTTAATAATATAATCTTGGCCTGCTACAGGAGTTGTACTTACTACTCCTTCAGATTCACTATTTTCTGTCTTTTTAGTTGGTGTTTCCTTTTTAGTGGTACTTTCCTCTGTGACTTTAGAGTCATTAGCCTTAGGTATATCATTATTATTTTCTGCTTTTGTCTCTTCAGGGACTTTAGCAGTCTGTTCTGTTGTTTGAACTACCTTATCTTTCGTCTTTCCTCCAAGAGAATTTCCTAGTGCAGTAACTCCCACCAAAATAAGCGGCGCCAGTATTATAAATAATACAACTAGTACTGTATTCTTTATAGTATTTTTTTTCATCATTTCGCCCCTTGAATTATTTTACTTCTTCAAAATAATCGTGATAGTAGCCACCTACTTTTCCACTGTTATCTACTACAAATATATATTCTTCTGTTTCATTCACTACTTCATATTCTTTGCCCACAGTTAGCATATTACTAACAGTGAATTTCTCAGCATCTGTATGTTTAACTATAACTTTTTTCGACATTTTTTATTCCTCCTTACTCTTTATTTTTTATTTTATTACAATATAACTATTTTTTCAATTGTTTTTTACTCATTAATAATGAAACTATTACAAAAGCTACTAGAGATATTGATAACGAAATCACTACTGGTTCTATAAATTTAATCACATATACAGTTTTTATAAGTATATAACTTACTAATCCTAATACTATAGAACTAAGTGCTCCATATTTTTCAGCTTTTTTCCAGTATAATCCTAATAAAATTGGCCATAGGAATGTCGCTTCTAATCCTCCAAATGCAAATAGGTTAACATTTACTATTAGGCTAGGTGGCCTCATACTCAGTAACATTATCAATAAGATTACAAGAATATTAACTCCATATACAAAGACAGGAACTTTTTTACCTGTAATTTTTTCCTTAATAGATTTATTATTAAATAGTAAATCCTTTATTAACGCAGATGATATTAATAAGAATTGAGCATTTACTGTAGTTATGATTGCTGCCATTGGTGCCGCAAGAACTAATGCCGCTAAATACCATGGAAGTACTTTTAACGTTATTATCGGAATAACTGAATCGTAGTCCTTAATATCTGGGAATACTCCTCTTGCCATAACTCCTATTAAATGAACTCCAAACATTACTATAAAGATAACAATTGATCCGACAATAATAGATTGTTTTAAGCTTCGTTTATTTTTATATAACATGGAGTTAATAGCAATTTGCGGAATACCAATAACCCCTACTCCGACTAATACCCAAAATGAACTAACATAACTTGGTGTTAAACTACCATTTGCCCCAAACGGAGTTAGTATTTTTTCATTTATATTAACCAAGTTGGCTGTGATTTGATCAATACCTCCACCATAATTAATTACAGCAAATAATAGAATTATCGTAGAGAAAATCATTATTAATCCTTGGATCATATCAGTTATTAGTATATTTTTTAATCCACCGAATACTACACAGAATATAATAATTACTGAGATAAGAACAATACCAGTCTTATACTCGATTCCCATGAAGGCTGCTAATAACTTGGCTCCACCTACCCATTGGGCACTCATCGCAGCAATTAAAAATACAATCATAGCAAGTGTTGATATGAAGGCTACTACTTTAGATTCATATCTATTTTTTAAATAATCACTTATAGTTATTGCATTTATTTTTTGTGCAGCAGATTTAAACTTTTTGGCTAAAACCAATAGTACGAAATAACCTGTTACCACTTGAATTACAGCAAGTAATACCCAACCATAACCAAGTTTATATGCAACACCAGGTCCTCCTAAAAACGTAGAAGCAGATCCATAAGTAGACATTAATGTTATCGCTAAGACAATACCACTTACCTTCCTATCTGCCAAGTAATACTTTTCAAAGAAACCACCATGTTGTTCTGTTTTACTAATACGATTCATAAATAATGGTAATAGTATTATTCCTAAAAATATAGTTACAAAGAGAATTAGAATTCTATAATCTAAATTACTTGTCATTGTTTTCCTCCTCTTTTATCTCATCATTTAGTAAAAGATTTGTTAAGACAATAACTAAGATGATTATCAGAACACTAACTACTATAGAACTATAGAAAAACCATTCGGGAAGTCCTAACACATACTTATATGATTTTACATTATTTACATCAAATTTAATGTAAGCAAAGTAATACCATAGAGCAAAATGTACAATTGCTAAGCAAAGTGCAACTACCCCCTCTTTATTTTTAAATTTATTCATTTGTCTTTCCTAATACCCTCATTAATATATTATAGATATTTTCATAATAAACTTTCATAAAATCAACTATGATACTTCCAAGTAATAATCCGGCTGTTACGTCACTAATAAAGTGTGCACCTAGAATCATTCTTGAAATTGGCACTGCAATAATTGCAAAGGTAGCAATTACAGTTAGTATTTCTTTTTTATTAATTACAAAAAGTAATGCTAAGAAAAATAATGCTACAAAAGTAGAGTGACCACTTGGAAAACTAAAACCATCATGAAGTTCTGGTAGTGGTCTAACTCTTTGAATGCTATATTTAAATGCTGATAAGAAGAATCCTCCGAAACCTGCACTAAAGAATATAAATACAGCTTTCTTAAACTCTTTTATCCAAACTAAAAATCCTGTTAATAAGATCATTATTAATAATAATAACTTATCATTAAAAACAAGTGATATTATTTTAGCTATTAGCGCCAAAGCTTTTATTTCAAGTAAATCAGCAATTACTCTATCAAAATCATTATTTGGAAATTTTATTGCTACAACTGCTAACGCTAGGAAAACTAATATCTTCACATATGTAAGTACGCTTAATTTCTTCATCCTAATTTTCACCTCCTACTTTATCCAAAATCTTGTTATAAAAATCATTAACATCGTTTATTACACGTTTTTCATTTTTATAAACTCTCATAGAATGTTTATAATCTTCTAAATTATTATAAAATTCATCAATTTGAGAAGTAGGAAGTGTTGGGAAGTCCTCTTCTACAACTACTTTTGCAAATCCATTTTTTTCAAAGAATCTAGCATTTTCAATTTGATCCCCTCTACTTTGATTAGTTCCAAGTGGAACAAGAATCGGAGGTAATTCTAATGCTAAAAATTCATATATAGAATTTGCACCTGCTCTTGAAATAACAAAATCTGTAATTTTTAGTACATCAAACAATTCTTTTGATAGAAATTCAAATTGTTTATACCCTTCTTTATCTATATTGTTATTTAATAAACCTTTTCCAACTAAGTGAACTATTTGATATTTTTCAGTAAGTTGATCAATATTATCCCAAATATAATCGTTTAAAATTTTTGATCCTAGAGATCCACCCATTACTAATAACACAGGTTTATCTTCATTAAATCCTGTTAATTCATAAGCTTTTTGTCTATCCCCTGTATAGATATCATCTCTTACAATAGCACCGATTAAACTAGCCTTACCTTTCGGTAAAAACTTCTGCGTATCTTCAAAAGTTGTAAAGATATGATTGCAGAACTTAATATTAATTTTATTAGCAAGTCCTGGTGTAAGATCTGATTCATGTAAGACTACTGGAATCCTTAATAACTTAGCTGCCACACAAACCGGAACACTAACAAATCCACCTTTTGAAAAAACAAAATCTGGTTTCTCTTTTTTTAATATTAATAAAGAATCTACAATTCCTTTTAATACTTTAAACGGATCTATAAAATTCTCCCAAGAAAAATATCTTCTTAATTTACCTGAACTTATTTTGTGATATTTTACTTCTGGAATTTTTCCTATCATCTCATTTTCTATACCAGTTTTACTACCGATATAAGAGATTTCATATCCATTTTTTTTGAATTCTGGAATCAAAGCCACATTAACAGATACATGACCTGCCGACCCTCCTCCAGTAAATAGGATTTTTTTCACCTTTATCCTCTCTCTTTCATCTTTTTTTCCAAACGCTCTTCTACGTTTTTAGGAACAAACTTAGATAAATCTGCTCCGAAACCTGAAACACCTTTAACAATACTAGAACTAATAAATGAATATTGTTTATTAGCCATCATATAAAATGTTTCAATTCCTTCATCCAAAGCTTTGTTCATAAATGTTAATTGCATCTCATATTCAAAGTCAGATACAGCTCTTAAGCCCCTAACAATAACATTCGAACCTACTTGTTTTGCATAATTCACTAACAATCCTGAAAATGAATCAACTTTAACATTTGGAATTTCTTTTATTGTTTCTTTAATCATCTCCACTCTTTCCTCAAGTGAAAATAAATATTTCTTATCAGGATTTACCAAGATAGCTACTATAATCTCATCAAATAACTCTGAACTTCGTTTTATAATGTCTATATGTCCATAAGTAATAGGATCAAAACTACCTGGTACAATCGCTATTTTTCGTTTCATTTTTATTTCTCCGTATATTCAAAGATTACTATATCTGTTATTCCATACTGTTTTTCTTTTATAACTTCAAGTTTTTCATCAGTAATAGTGATTTCTTCTGTATTGCTCTTTTCACAAATAACTAACGCATCATCATTACATAAATTATTATCTAAAATACATTGTAATGCTTCATCTATTAAACCTTTATCGTACGGTGGATCTAGAAAAATAATATCAAATTTTTCTTCTTTTTTTCCGAAAATTTTCAATGCTCGTTTGAAATCATTTCTATATAAAGAATAATCTGTAGCATCTATTCTACATTTTTCAATATTACTTTTAATGACTTTTATTGCATTATTACTTCCATCAATAAAAGTTGAATGCTTAGCACCACGACTTAACGCTTCTATTCCTAAGCCACCTGTCCCGCCAAAAAGGTCTAATACTTTACAATCATAGCAATCTATCATATTGAATAAATTTTCTTTAATTTTATCCGTTGTCGGTCTTGTATTCATTCCTTCAACAGCATTTAATTTTATAGATCTGTATTTTCCTGCTATAACTCTCATGTTTCCTCGCAATAAATATCTAATATACTGTATTTATTAATGATATCTTTAAAATAAGGGAGAATATAGCTTTCGCTTCTCCCTTATTTTGATATTTTTATTTTGTTTGAAAATCTTTATCTAAATGCTCAAAACTTAAATGTAAATCTGACATTCCTGATAATTCGATTTTCTTAACGAATTTCTTTTTCTTAAGATCTGCAACAATACTTTCTATTCTAGTTTCATCAACATAGATGCATGCATATCTTCCTCTTTTAGAATAAGAAATAAAGTTCCCATATTTTTCTAATTTATTTAAGTCTTTAAAACTTTTAAAATAGACATATATTCCACGTCTTTCTTTTTCAAATAACTCCATAAATTTCTCCTAGAAATGAGCCGCTGCGTCTACTCGACCTTTCTCATCAATTTTAATTACTTTAACTTTCAGAGTGTCTCCAACTTTTACTACATCTTCAACTTTATTTACTCTTTCTTCAGCTAATTTAGAAATATGAACTAGAGCATCAACTCCTGGGAATAATTCAACGAAAGCACCGAATTTTTCAATACGTTTAACTTCAGCAAGGTAAATTTCACCAACTTCTGCTTCACGAGTAATATTTTCAATGATTTCAATTGCTTTATTAATTCCTTCAATTTCAGGTGAAGAAATAAATACGTCACCATTTTGTTCGATATCAATTTTAACACCAGTTTTTTCAATGATTTCATTAATAACTTTACCACCTGAACCAATAACATCTTTAATTTTTTCAGGTTTAATTTTAATAATTTTAATTTTCGGTGCAAATGTAGAAACTTCTTGACGAGGTTCAGCGATAATGCTATTCATGTGATCTAGAATTTGTAATCTACCCACACGTGCTTGTTCTAATGATTCTTTTAAGATTTGCTCACTTAAACCATCAATTTTGATATCCATTTGAAGCGCAGTAATACCTTCAGCAGTACCAGCTACTTTGAAGTCCATATCTCCAAGGTGGTCTTCCATACCTTGAATATCAGTTAAAATAGTGTAGTGCTCATCTTTCTTAACTAATCCCATTGCAATACCAGCTACTTGAGCTTTAATTGGAACTCCAGCTGCCATAAGAGCCATAGATCCAGAACAAATTGTCGCTTGAGAACTTGAACCGTTAGATTCTAAGATTTCTGATACGATACGAATTGTATATGGGAAATCTTCTTTTGAAGGTATAACTTGAGCCAATGCACGTTCCCCTAGAGCACCGTGACCAATTTCACGACGTCCTGGTGCACGACTAAATCCTACTTCACCAACTGAAAATGCTGGGAAATTATAGTGTAGCATAAATCTCTTGTTTTCTTCTTGAGTTAGGTCATCAATAATTTGTTCATCTGATAAGTTACCTAATGTTACTACACCTAAAGATTGAGTTTGCCCACGAGTAAATAATGCAGAACCGTGTGTTCTAGGTAATACATCAACGCGTGATGCTAAAGGTCTAATTTCTGTTAATGCACGTCCATCAGGTCTGACTTTATCTTCAGTGATTTCACGACGAACTTCATCTTTTACGATTTTATCTAATGATAATTTTGCTTCTTTAACGATATCTAGCTCATCTTCAGCTGTTGCACGTTCTTCGAATACCTCAAGAACTTTTTCTTTAACAGCAGAAATAGCTTCATCACGTTCTTGTTTATCTTTAATAGCAATTGCTTCTTTCATTTGAGCTAATGCCATTGATAGTACTTCATTATAAATATCCTCATCAATAACTTTTAACTCAACAGCCATTTTTTCTTGTCCGATTTCGTTAACGATTTGTTGTTGGAACTCGATTAGACGTTTGATCTCTTCATGTCCAAACATTATAGCATTTAACATAATTTCTTCAGACACTTCTTTAGCTCCTGCTTCAACCATGTTAATAGCATCACTTGTTCCAGCTACTTTTAAATCAACTGTAGAACGTTCCATTTGTTCAACTGTTGGGTTAATTACATATTCTCCATCTACATATCCAACTGTTACTCCAGCGATAGGACCTTTAAATGGAATATTTGATACTGATAGTGAAAGTGAACTTCCTAGCATTGCTGCCATTACTGGATCACAATCATACTCTACTGATAATACAGTTGAAATAACTTGTACTTCATTTCTGAATCCATCTTCAAATAATGGTCTAATCGGTCTATCAATTAAACGCGCAGCTAGAGTTGCCTCTGTTCCTGGGCGTCCTTCCCTACGTAAAAATCCTCCTGGAATTTTCCCTACTGCGTACATTTTTTCTTCATAGTTAACTGTTAACGGGAAGAAATCAACATCTTTTGCTTCTTTTGAAGCAACAGCTGTTGTTAATACAACAGTATCTCCGTATTTTACTACTACTGCTGCGTTAGCTTGGCGAGCCATTTCACCTAGTTCAACTGTTAATGTTTTTCCAGCCCATTGTGTTGTATAAACTTTTTTATCTTGAAACATGTTTATTTCCTTTCAATATTTTCTTAAACTTTATATAAATCGACTACCTTATTATATCACGAATGCTAGTATTTACAAAGAAAAAAAACGAAAACATAGTAGAAATAACTTTGATTCCTCTATATTTTCGCTTATTAATTTCTAAACTAATTGTAATTGATATAGTTTATATAAAACTAATATTATTAACAACATAATAACAAATAATATAATATATATTTTTTGTTTATTTGACATAATTATAAATGACCTTGAATCTCTTTTTCTAGAATATTTCTAGTGTGTTCGCATATACGAGTAAAGTGTTGGATTAAATCCATAAACACTACTCCCGCTGGAATTTCACAAATTCCATCTTTCATACGTTGAGTATGTTGTTTACGCGCATTTTTTTCAAGTGCATAAATATTTTCACAAGCTGCTAACGCTGCACCTGCTAACGCTATGTTGTTTTCTTCTAGTGATTTTATAGTTTTTAAAATTACATCATTACAAAGTTCATACATTTCCTGAACTTCTGCTTTTGCAGCGTCAGTAAATTTCACTTTTTTTCTAATTTGATAATCTACTGATAGTACTATATCTCTAGCATGATCACCTATTCTTTCAACATCACGAGTTCCATCTAATAATGTTGAAGCAATTAAACCTTCTTTTGGACTTAATTTTTCTCTAAATAATATAGTTAAGTAATCTGTCATTTGCTCGTCAAAATTGTTAATTGCATCTTCGTAAGTTTCACCTTTTTCACGAAGTTGTTCATCACGATTCATAAAGTACTCTACAGAATTACGTAAACTTTTTTTAGATAAAACTAACATTTCTACAAATTCTTTTTGTACTTGACCTAATGCGACTGCTGGTGCACTTACAATAAGTGATTTATCAAGATATTGTGTACTATATTTGATTTGCTCATCTTCACCTGGAATAATTTTCGTAACAATAACTACTAATAGACTAATGAATGGGAATTGTAATATTGTATTTAAAACATTAAATGTACCATGTGCTGATGCAATAGTCATTTTTGGTTCTAAACCTAGTGTTGTTTCTAAATATTGAATAAAAGCTCCATAAGGTACTAATGCTATTAAACAGATAATAGTACCGATAACGTTAAATAATACGTGTGATGCTGCTACACGTTTTGCAGCGATATTACTTCCAACCATAGCTAATGCAGCAGTTGTAATAGCTGTCCCAATATTATCCCCAAATAGTACAGGTAATGCACCTGTTAAGCTTAAAGCTCCATCTGCATACAGGTTTTGTAAAATAGCAATCGTCGCTGCTGATGATTGAATTAAAACAGTTAAAAATGTTCCTACTCCTACCCCTACTACCGCACTATCATTAATGTGCGCTAATACGTTTTGGAACCATGCCATATCTCTCATTGGCCCCATTGCTGTAGACATCATTTTTAGGGCATAGAAAATCCCCCCAAAACCAAAAATTACACGACCGATATTGTTTACTAATTTAGCACGAGTAAAGAATAAAAATGCTGCTCCTAAGAAAATTAAAGGAAGTGCATATTTAGAAATATTAAACCCGATAATGAATGATGTTAATGTTGTTCCGATATTAGAACCCATAACAATAGCTATTGCTTGTTTCGTTTTTAATAATCCAGCCCCTACTAAACTTATAGTAATTACGATTGTTCCTGTACTTGACTGAATAAGTATCGTAACTATAATTCCGGCTAAGACAGCCATAAGTGGTTTAGATGTATATTTATCTAAAACATATCGCATTTTCTCCCCGGCTATTAATTGAAGTCCGTCCCCCATGTACTTAATACTGAATAGGAATAAACCAAGACCTCCTAAAAAAGAAAATAAAATTTCTTGCCAAAGTGCTGACACTTTTTTGTCCTCCTAGTATATGTTGCGTGTATCATATAACACACAAGTAAATTTTACCATATAAATTTTAAAAGTACAACTAAAATCTGAAACAAGAAATATTAAAATATTATTACAAATATTTACTTTAATTACTTTATAATTTAACTATAAAACACTAATATTTTAACAAAATAAAAAAGGCATCTACATAAAGTAAATACCTCTTTTTATTATACTTATTAAGCTTGTGGATAAACAGAAACTTTTTTACGGCTACGTCCGTATCTTTCGAAACGTACAACTCCGTCAACTAGTGAGAATAGTGTATCATCTCCACCTTTTCCTACGTTAGTTCCTGGCCAAATTTTTGTTCCACGTTGTCTGTATAAGATAGAACCTGCAGTTACGTACTGACCATCAGCTCTTTTAGCACCTAAACGTTTTGATTCAGAGTCACGTCCGTTTTTAGTAGAACCTACCCCTTTTTTAGATGCGAAGAATTGTAAATTTAATTGTAACATCATGTCTATTTCACCTCTCTTACTTCAATAGTTATATAATCTGAATAATTTTCTTCAATTGTTTTTAATGCAACTAACATTGCATTTAGTAGAAGTTGCTCTTTGTCTGTAGATTTTAACGATCTATATGTTAAATGTCCAGTCACATCTTCGTTAGACGAAATGTCAAACTGTACATCTTCATCTAGTTCATCTACTGCATTTATTAAACCAAATATGACAGCAGAAACACCTGCACAAACTATATCAGAACCGTGTTCAGCATAGTCAGCATGTCCATCAACTGTTACCTGTCTAATAACTTTAACTTCTTTTACGATTTCCACCTTAATCATGATTAAGCGTTAATTTTTTCAACTACTAATTTAGTGAAAGGTTGACGATGACCTAATTTACGGTGATTGTTCTTTTTAGGTTTGTATTTAAATACTGTGATTTTTTTACCTTTACCTTGAGCAACTACTTTAGCTGTTACTGTCGCACCAGCTACTAAAGGAGCACCAACTTTTGTAGTTTCTCCACCTACTAATACTACTTCGTCAAAAGTAACTGTAGAATCTACTTCAGCTGCTAATTTCTCAACTAAGATTGTTTGTCCTTCTTCAACACGTAGTTGTTTCCCACCTGTTTTAATTACTGCGTACATATCTGCACCTCCTTAAATATTTTTTACTAAGACTCGCCATATAAGGTGGATTTCTCTCTTGTTTACCTTATACGTGCGGTTGTAGTAGCTATTTAGGAGCTACACAACAATACAATTCTAACACATATATACCATAACGTCAACTATATTGATAACTTTTCTTACTTTTTTTTCAAAAAATTAAATCAGTAAACAATATTTCTAATGTTTACTGATTTATTCAACTATTTACGTTTTTTCTTGTTAGAAACTAAAGTAACTTTTTCAGGGTCAAAAGCTTGTTTCTTTTGTTTTTCCGGTTTATATGGCGGATATAAAGCATGTCCTAAGTAAGTTTGGAATATCATGAATAATCCCCCAACGATATAATACACCGCTACCGCTCCAGCTACCCAAAATGAGAATGCTGTAATCGCTATAGGTGATAGCCATTGAAACATTTGCATTTGGCTTTGATATTGTTCTGCTCCCGGTTGTGTAGACTGAGGCATCATTTTCATAGTTAGTTTAGTTTGGATTGCATATACAACAAAGGCGATTAACGGTAATGTATATGAACGTGTACCAAGGTTAAACACGCCTAAGAACGTAGAATCAATAATTCCTGCTGAATATAATGGATTTGTTAGCGTGTAGAATATCGCCATTAAGAATGGCCAAGGAATAAGAATTGGTAAGCAACCACCTAAACTTATAGGCATCGCATCATATTTTTTCATGATAGCCATTTGTTCTCTTTGTAGTTCCATAAGTTCACTACGTGCTTGCATTTTTTCTTCATTAGAGATAGCTCTAGCTTCTTTTTCTTTAGCAGCTTGTTGTTTTTTCTGTACAACTTCTAACTCTGGACGAGCTAATTCTTGTCCTTTTCTTGCTTTATTTTGTACTTTATAGTTGTGTAGCATAAATGGAAGTACTAATAATCTGATAATCAGTGTTATAATTACAATTGACCAACCCCAACTTCCAGTATACTCATGAATTTTTGCTAAAAATATATCCATCGGTTTTACGAATGTTTCATAAAACGTTCCAGATCTATCATCGGCTGAACATCCCGATAATGTTACTATTCCTAGCAAACCTAATAAAATTGCTGATAGTTTTTTCAATTTCATTCTCCTTAAATTTTTATTTCTTCTTTGTAATTTTAGTATGTTTACTAATATTATACCTAGTAAATTATATCAAATAAAAAAGTGGTAGTCAAACTATTGTTTAATTAAACTTCATTAAATTTAACAAAGTTATAAAAAATATAATTGCAACGTTAAAAATAAATTGACAGTCTAGGATATTAGTTATATAATATTAGTAAGAAAGGGATGATTATTATTAAAGATATACAATATATTACAGATATCGATAAGTTAAAGGTTATTTCTGATCCTTTAAGAATAAGTATTCTTACAACACTCGGTACAGAAAAGAAAAACTCAAAAGAACTTGCTAAACTATTAAAGATTAATAGAACTAAAATACACTATCACCTTAATATTCTAGAGGAAAATAATTTTATCGAAGTAGTTGATACAGATACAATAAATGGTATAATCCAAAAATACTATCTACCAACTGCACAAGCATTCGTACCTTCACCTAGTATCTTTAACGACTTATTTAACAATACTTCAGTTAATTTTAATATAAATAAAGAAGACATGGAAGATTTCTGGAATGAAGTTAAAAAACTAGAAAAGAAATTTTCCTCAGATGATAAAAATAGTATTAGTATTAGTATTATTTCTACAGCTCATTAAGAGCTGTTAAATAATACTCTGACCGTCAAATATTTTTTATCGTTAAAATTTTTATAAAGGATGTGGACTCTATGTTTAAAAATAAAAACTTTTCAATTTTACTATTAGGTCGTTTAATCACCAACTTCGGTGACAGCATATATGCAATAGCTACTCTAACATTAATTTACACATTAACTAAATCTACCTTTTATAGTGGTATTACTTTATTTTTAATCTCATTTACCGCTATATTACAAATATTTATCTCACCGATAATCAATAAGTTTAATGTAAAGAGATTTTTAATTATTTCACAGTTATTGCAAGCTATAATATTACTCATTATCACTTATCTAATCTACGTAGATAAATTGCAGATTACTACGCTAATAATTTTTATAGTTTGTATTAGTTTCATTAATCAAATAGTTTATCCTATTCAACTTGCCTTACTTCCAAAAATAGTTAAACAAGAAGATTTGGTTAAAGCAAATTCATTATTTTCTATAGCTTACCAAGGTAGTGATGCACTCTTTAATTCAATAGGTGGATATATTATTTCAATTTTCGGAACTATATTTGCATTCATAATAAATAGTATCACATTCTTTATTAATAGTACTTTATTCATCTTCTTATCAGATGATTTATCTAAAAATGAAAATACTAATACTATACAAGAAAACTACTTTTCTAAATTAAGTAGTGGAATTAAAATTTGGAATACTCCTTTATTAAAACCATTATTAATTGGAATAATAATAATTAATTTTTCTACCAGTTCATTACTAACACTACTTCCTGAGTATTCGGAAACTAGTTATTTTTACGGAGTTTTACTTAGTGCATCTGGGCTTGGTATACTAATAGGAGCCTTTCTTTCTAACAGCCAAATATTAAAAAATATAAGATTGAGCGTTTTATACACTACATTTACACTAGGCATCGGTCTTTCTTGGGGAGCACTTAGCATACTTAACAATAATTCTATTACAAACAAAATTATCAATTTTTCATTATTTCTTTTTGGCTGGATATTGATTGGGATTTTAAACACATATTCTCAAACAATGATTCAATGCATCATAAGTAAAGATAAATTAGATGTCGCTATGTCCACTATGATTGGTTTATCTATAGCATTTAGCCCGCTAGGAGCTTTATTGGCAGGAGTATTAAGTATAAAATACAGTATTAAAACTATTATAATTATTACTTCTTTATTAATTTTTAGTATTTTTCTATTTTGGTTATTTAATAAAAATATTAGGAATTTACCTAGTTTTTCAAAATTACTAGAAATAAGAGATTAAAATATCATAGTTCCTAATTAGAAATATGCCTTACTATTATAAATATAATCTACATGTTAATTTAAAATATTGTTTTATACAAAAAATAGCCAGTAACTTGTTAATACAAGTTACTGGCTATTTAATTAATTTCTATTTTTTATCTTCTTTTGGTAAGAATGCATTTAATAACACACCACTGATAGCTGCAAGAGCCATTGCTGGAAGTTCGAAGTTAATGCTTTCGAATTTTAGCATTGCTCCACCAACTCCTAAAACGATAATTACTGATGAAATTACTAAGTTTCTATTGATACTTAGGTCTACTTTTTCATCTACTAACATTCTAAGTCCACTTGAAGCGATTATACCGAATAGTAAAATCGATACACCACCCATAACTGGTGATGGAATCGTAGAGATTAGAGCTGAGAACTTACCTACAAAACTTAAGATAAGTGCGAATACAGCTGCTCCTCCTAATACGAATACAGAGAAGATACGTGTAATAGCAAGAACCCCAATGTTCTCACCGTATGTTGTACTTGGCGGTCCACCTAAAAGTGATGCAAACATCATCGCTGTTCCATCAGCTAAAATCGAACGGTGTAGTCCTGGATCTTTTAAGAAGTTTCTTCCTACTACTTCAGATAATACCATTTGGTGACCGATGTGTTCGTTAATAGTTACTATAGCAATAGGTACCATTGCTAATGCTGCAACATTCCACTCTGGTGCATATGTTACAAATGGAATAGTGAACTTCGGTAAGCTAAACCAAGGAGCATCGATAACTGGTTTGAAGTCTACCAGTCCTGCAAATACAGCTACGATGTACCCAAACACAATTCCTAATAATACTGGAATTTGTTTTGCAAATCCTCTTAAAGCTACACAACAGAAGATTGTTGCTGCTAATGTAATAAGAGCTACTAAAAAGTATTTTAAGTCATAAACTTTAGCTCCATCTACTGTTTTATACATCGCCATATTGATTGCTGTAGGAGCAATTCCAAGTCCAATAACAATGATAATAGGCCCAACTACTACTGGTGGTAAAAGTTTCAATAACCAATTTACACCAAATTTGTAAATTAACATTGCTACAACACCATAAACTAAGCTGGCTAAAAATGCACCAAGCATTGCTGTTTCAACACTGTGAGTAGTTGAAAGCACAATAATTGGATTAATGAAGGCAAATGAAGATCCTAAATACGCAGGAATTTTACCTCTAGTTATTAATAAATACGTAAGTGTTCCAATACCTGATGTCGTTAAAGCAGTACTTGCTGGTAATCCTGTTAAAATTGGTACTAACACCGTCGCTCCAAACATTGCGAATAAGTGTTGTAAGCTTAACGTTACCCATAGAGCTAAGTTAGGCTTTTCATGAACATCTAGAATTGGTTTTACTCTTGTTTTTTCTGCCATTCTTCTTCTCCTTTTTTTATATTCAAACTTTCATAATTATATCACATGAATAGTCAATTTGAAAGTGTTTTTTTCTATTTTTTTTAATTTATTTTAAAGTGAATTTTAAATTAACTAATAATATTTTATTCTTAATAATGCTTTTCTTTTATTTCTTAAATTATCTTATACTCTAAAATCTAAATTCTAAAATTATATAATGATATTTTCTGAAATAGTATATAAAAACGCAAGATTAAATATACTAACCTTGCGTTCTATAATTATTTAACTTCTATATCAAGAATTACAACTTCTTCAACTGGCTTATCTTGAGCTCCAGTTTTTACAGCTGCAATTTTTTCTAGAGTTTTCGCTCCAGCAATTAAATGACCGAATACTGTGTGACGGTGATCTAAGTGAGGAGTTCCTCCTAGTTTAGCATATCCTTCAACAGCTTCTTGCGGCCAACCACCTTGTTCAAGTGCTTGTAAAGTTCTAGCATCTACGTGAGAATTTTGAACAATAAAGAATTGACTTCCATTTGTGTTCGGTCCAGCATTCGCCATACTTAACGCACCGTAGAAGTGGAAGTAATCCATTGAGAATTCATCTTCGAAACTACGTCCCCAGATTGATTCTCCTCCCATACCTGTACCAGTTGGATCTCCACCTTGAATCATAAAGTCTTTAATTACACGGTGGAAAATAATTCCTTTATAGTAACCATTTTTTGCATGAGTTAAAAAGTTTTCTACTGCTTTTGGAATATCTTTTTCAAATAATTTGAAAGTCATATCCCCGTGAGTAGTTTTAATTTTTACTCTAACTTGACCTTTTTTTACATTTTTTGTTAATTGAGTTAACATTATATCTCTCCTTATTATGATTATGAGCTTACCCAAAAATTCTAAAATTTTACAAAGTTCATACGAAAAAACATAGACACAGTGGTTTATTGATATCTAAAATCGCTTTATAAAAGCTTTTTAGATATCTAATAAACTGTGCGGGGGTGACTCGACAAAATCGATTTCTCTGAAATCACGATTTTTGAGTCACTCCCTATTTTACTATGCGTTTTTCTCGATTAATCTTTCGT
>CAUUCZ010000002.1:0-62017 GCA_963543895.1 uncultured Gemella sp.
AAAGATATTGGATTGCAGAACATCATAATACTAAAAGTGTAGCAAGTAGTGCGACTCAATTGCTAATACAACGTACATTAGATAATACAAAAAATATTAGAGTAGGATCAGGTGGTGTGATGTTACCTAATCATAGTCCATATATAGTTGCTGAGCAATATGGAACTTTGGAGACTCTTTATCCAGGTAGAGTTGATTTAGGTTTAGGGCGTGCACCGGGTACTGATTATAACACTGCACGAGCTATTAGAAGAAATACAAATAGAGAGATGGATTTTAAAAAAGAAGTTGTAGAGCTATCTGGGTATTTTAAAGATACAAGGCCTGTTCATGCATATCCAGCTGCTGGTCTTGATGTTCCACTATACATACTAGGTTCAAGTACTGATAGTGCATATGTAGCTGCTGAACTAGGATTACCTTATTCATTTGCATCGCATTTTGCTCCAGCTATGATGGAAAACGCAGTAGCAATTTATAGACATTACTTTAAACCATCAGAAGTTTTAAGTGAGCCGTATGTAATTTTAGGGGCTAATGCAGTTGTTGCGGATACTGATGAAGAAGCAAAAAGATTATCAACAACTCAGATTCAATCATTTTTAAATATCATTACAAGTAATCCTCAAGGAATGGTTCCTCCTGTACAATCTGAAGAAGCGGTTTGGAAAAATTATATCGCTACAACTAAAGTTCCACATTTTGGACCAATTGCATTTGAACATGATGAGATAGTTGATCATGAGAAATCTGTGGTTGATCAGATGACGAAAATTTCATTTATTGGAAGTAAAGAAACTGTGAAGAATCAAATCTTAGATTTAAAACGTAGGGTGGAGTTTGATGAATTAATGATAAATTCATATATTTATGATGAAGAGGCTCAACATTACTCTTATGAATTGTTAAAAGAAGTTATTGATGAAATTAATGGATAGTCCACGGGTGGATTCTGAAGTATAACCTCTTAAATGAAAAATTTATTATTTTCTATAAAACTAAATTGATGACAAAAGTAGATAATTAGTGTATTATGAAATCAAATAAACTTAATAATAGTAAAAAAGAGGTAAATTATGGAAAAATATCTAATTAATGACGAATTTGTCAATGTAAAATTAAGAGTAGATGAATATTTAGAAAAAAATAACATTCACCAATTTTTAAATATAAACCAATGTGAATATGCTAAAAATGTTGGTTTAGAATTAGAGGATATTCAATATGTAGTATTTGGTAATCCAAAAGTAGGAACATTACTAATGCAAGATGACTTATATCTAAGTTTTAACCTACCACTTAAATTATTACTTATTAAGAGAGATGATAAAACAGAAGTATTATACGAAAAACCTACTTCATGGTTAAAAGAAGAACATTCTGATAGAATAAAAGATATTTTACCAAAAATGGATAATTTGTATTTAGATATCATTAAGTATCTAGAAGTATAATTAAGAATTGTTTATTTTAGATAAGAAAATTAAATAAGGAGAATTATAGATAAGATTGATTTTCTATAATTCTTCTTTTTCTTATTCAATATACATCTAAAACTAGTTTTAACAATGGTTATTAAGAGTAATTTATGATAAACTGTTATTAATATACATAGGAGGTATGAAGAATGTTAAAAACAAATTTTTTAGATGTAGATTTATCTAATCCATTAATGAATGCATCAGGGGTACATTGTATGACGATTAAGGAACTAGATGAATTAGCAACTAGTGAAGCAGGGGCATTTGTTACAAAAACTGCAACTCGTGATTATAGAGAAGGTAATCCTGAGCCTAGATATTATGATACTGCTTTAGGGAGTATAAATTCAATGGGGTTACCGAATAATGGTTTAGATTATTATTTGGATTATGTTATTGAACGTCAAAGCGCGGGAGCTAAATTACAGTTTTTATCGGTAACTGGTATGAGTTATGATGAAAATATTGCTCTATTAAAGAAAATTCAAGAAAGTGAATATGAAGGTGTAACTGAATTTAATTTATCATGTCCAAATGTACCAGGAAAGCCTCAGATTGCTTATGATTTTGAACTTACAGATAAGTTATTAGCTGAGGTATTCACATTCTTTACAAAACCTATTGGAGTAAAACTACCTCCGTATTTCGATATTGCTCATTTTGATGAAATGGCTAAAATACTTAATAAATATCCACTTACATATGTTAATAGTGTAAATAGTGTAGGGAATGGTTTATATATTGATTTAGATAAGGAACAGGTAGTTATTAAGCCAAAAGGTGGATTTGGTGGACTAGGTGGAGAATATATTAAACCAACAGCATTAGCTAATGTTCGTGCATTTAGAGAACGCCTGAATTCTAGTATAAAAATTATTGGAACTGGTGGAGTTATAAATGGTAAAGATGTATTCGAACATATTCTATGTGGTGCTGATTTAGTACAAGTGGGAACTACTCTGCATAAAGAAGGAGTTTCAGTTTTTGCTAGACTAACTAAAGAACTTCAAGAAGTAATGAAAGAAAAAGGATACTCAAGTTTAGATGACTTTAGAGGTAAATTAAAGGTAATAGAATAAATAATTAGCACATATAGTATAAATTTTAATTAACGATGAAAATTCAAAAGAAAAAACAGATAACACTTGAAAATCGTTTTGAAAATTGTTATTATATATTGTACAGACAAAATATAGCACATATAAAGGCAAGAATATGGCTTGCAAGTTTCTACCATCAGACCGTAAATTTGATGACTATGGGCATTCTTATTATAATGTTATTGGAGTTGGCCCAAAAATCCTAGATTTTAAAAAAGTTTACAAGAAAACTCATAGACGCAGTGGTTTATTGATATCTAAAATCGCTTTATAAAAGCTTTTTAGATATCTAATAAACTGTGCGGGGGTGACTCGACAAAATCGATTTCCCCAAAATCACGATTTTTGAGTCACTCCCAACTATTTGTAGTAGAATTTTTAAATCGCCTATAAGTAATTATAGGTGATTTTTTGTATTTATATAGTTAATATTGTAAAAAACATTCGATAGAATTGATAATATCAACTCTATTGAATGTATGATTTTATTGATAGGGAAAAAATGGGGAAAGGTTATTAAGGTTATTTCTTAAGTTAATTTTCATATTCTCAGTAACGTGTGTGTAAATTGATAATGTTGTTTTGATGTCAGAATGTCCTAATCTTTGAGATATTACCTTGATAGGTATATTTTGTTCAATTAATAAAGCAACGTGAGTATGCCTAAATATATGAGTATGAATGTTTAAAGGTTTTAAGTTATTTAATATAGTCGTATAGGTTACTTTAAATATAAATTTATTAGATGATATATAATCAAGTAACAATTTGGCTATAAAATCAGATATTTCTATTGTTCTGATACTACTTAATGTTTTTGGCGAACCGATATCTCCATTTCTCAATTTTGTTTTCGTGATTGAAATTGTTTTATTTTTAAAATCAACATCATCTGGAGTAAGTGCTAATGCTTCTCCTATTCTAAGTCCTGTGTGCAACTGTAAAACAGCAATACTTCTAACCGTGTTATTTTTTATTTTTTTCAAAATGCCTGGTATTTCGTCTTTCTCTAAATATTTAACTTTCTGCAACTCTAAAGCTTTCTCTTCTTTAGTAAACTTGAAATCAAGTTTTACATCAAATTCAGGAACATAATATTTATTTATAAATTTGAATAAATTATTATAAATACCACAAGTTGCTTTAATAGCGTTAGGAGAAAAATTATCCCTCATATCCATCAACTTTTTATCATATTTAATTTTAGTAATATCTTCTAATTTTTCATTATCTTCTAGTTTGTTTAACGCTAATGAATACGTTAGGTAAGAATTGTGAGCTAATGTAGTTTTTTTAAATTCAAGGTATCTTTCTTTATAATAACCTAAATTATGTACCTCTTGTGGAGGGTTAAGTATCTTATTGATCTTCTCCTGTAATTCCTCAAAAGCTTCTTTCTCAGTAGCTCTAGTCTTATTATTTTTCACAATAGAAACTCGTCTAGTTTTACCATCTCTATCCTTGAATGATTGAACGTATCTATATTTACCATTGTGTGTGATCTCTCTATACATAAAAATACACATCCTTTCTTGATTTTAAGTAGATGTGTGTGATATACTATTAGTACTACGATGTGTATACCATACACATTTTATAAACTCTCATACTCTTGGCGGGGTGGAGAGTTTTTTTATTTATTCTACATTTGATATTTTATCGAAAAATTCAATTATTTCTTTAGCGTTTATTACTAATCCTTTATAGACTAGACTATTTGTCTTGATAGGTTTATTTAGTAAATCGATACTGTATGTACCTTCATTTAAACCAGTAACTGTGAATTCTATCTTTAATTCAGTAGCTTGATCTTCTATTTTTTTCTTACCAGTTAAACCACCGATTATCATTCCAGCACCACCTAATAAGATTCCTCCTGCTGCTACACGACCTATTGAAATTCCGCCTTGAGCAACTTTTGCACCATCTTCTATAAGTTTATAGTCTACTAATTCATCAAACTTAAATACTTTGAAATAATCGTTATTTAACTTAAACGACTCTGATATTTCATCAATTATTATACCTGGATAAGCTAGTGTTTTCTTGAATTCAGTTCTTCTAGCCTTATTTTCATCTGCTATTTCTTTTGATTTAACTTTTAACAGTTCTTTTTCTTTTTTCTTTTGTTCTTTTAACTCTAATTCTTTTTGTTTACGTTCTTGTTTAAGACGTTCTTTTTCTGGATCTTTTTTAAAAAACATAATGTATTTCTCCTTAAATTAAAAATTCTAGCCTTTTTTCACATATTCTATAGTCCAGATTATAAGCCTCAGAAATGTATGTAAGGTTATTTATTTCTTTTATTTCCTCATCAGATACCATGAAATAACTAGCGAATAAATCCGCTTCTATTTCTTGTCTTGATAGAGGTGTGTTTGTTACACGCCTTAAAAAATGCAAGTTAGATCCTTTGTGTAATATATAGTGGCCCAACTCATGAGCTAATGTGTAACGTTGTTCTTTTGAAGATAGATTATTGTTTATGTGTATGCAGTGGTATGTTATGTTATCTATTTTCAAAGTGTGGTACAAACCTTTATTTTCTCCAAGATTTGCAAATTGTACAATTATTCCTAATTCTTTAATGATTTTCAATGGATCGTTTGTTCCGAATTCTTTTACAAGAGAAGTATAAGTCTCTTTAATCGTCAAGTTTAGATTCTTTGTGACGTGCCATAGCGATACGAGCAGCTTGTTCTATTGAAGCACGCACTAACTCCTTTGTAACTTCATCCATTGGTTCACCTTTATACATTAGGGTTTGTGTACTGTTTAAATTATTCATTAAATCATCTACCATAACTGATAAATCTTGATTTTCAGATTTTGACATTTTATCTTCAACTAAATCAGACTTTTCTATACCGAAATAATTAGCCATTATTTCTATTTTATCAATTCTAGGATAAGTATTTGCTTTCAACCAATCTAAAACAGTAGAATATTTAAAATCTAATTCAGCAGCAAGGCTAGTAGCGTTTAAATTAAATTTTTTCATATAATATTTAATGTTTTTAGCCATTACTTCTTTATTTCCTAAACTAGGCATCTTATTTTTTCTCCTTTACTAATTTAGTTTTTATACTACAATTTTACGGTAAAAACGCGTTTTTGTCAAGAAATATTAAAAAAAGTAAAAAAAATCTATTGACAGACACGGTTAAACCGTGTATAATAAAATCGTAAACTTGAGGAAGGAGGTGTCAAAGTGGTAAATAAGTATACACTTAAAATGTTAAGAGTTAGAGCAAATATGACTCAAGAAGAAGTTGCAGATAAATTAAATATATCTCCTGCGACTTGGAGCAAATGGGAGAACTTTAAAAGTTATCCAGATGTGCCAGAAATAATTAAGATAGAATCATTATTTAATATCAGTTATTCTGATATAAATTTTTTACCTATTAACACGGTTAAACCGTGCTAAATAATCTGTAAGTTGGGTTTTAAACCTATAAGGAGGTGAAAACAATGGAGATTAAGAAGATAATATTTCTGGATGATACTTGTTTTGAAAATTGTATTCTATCAAATGATATTCCAAAAGAAATAGCTGAAGTATCAAGTAGTTTTGTGAAGTTAACCTTCGATAAATCGACTATTAAATATGTAAATTTAGATTACATACAACTAATTATACCTAAGAATTTAAAAGTTATTTCTTAAGATACAAGGAGGTGATCAAATGTACAAAGCATATGAAGACAAAATTCAAGAACCAGAAAATTGGTTAACCAGAAGTGAATTAAAAAAGTTTTTAAAAATGGATAAGTCAACACCAAAATTTAACGCTTATATTCAAGAACTAGAAGGACTAGAGAATTCATATGAATTCATGCAAGGTTTGATTGATACTAATATTACTTACCACAAAATAAGAGTTTACAATTATATCAATCAAAAAGAACTTGACAAAAAACGTGAAAAACGCTTAAAGAAAGGAGTTTAAGAAAATGAATAACTTAAGACGTAGAAAATTCAACACATATTATTGGACTTGCATTGTAATTGCTGTATGTGTATTTATTTTAAGTAACATTGAATGGCAAACAATACTATCGCTGCTACTAGGAGTAACATTATTACCGTTTTATACGTTAGATGAACGTGGTAAATATGCATTTGAAGACGGTGAGAGCAATGACTAAATATAAAGTTAGTAGAAAAAACAACATTAAATACAGCATGAAGTTTAGAGAATTGCTAATCGAGAAAATCGAACAGTTAAAAATCAAACCAACTGAACTATCAGAAATAAGTGGTGTGCCAAAAACGTGTATTTACAATTTTAGGTATAGCATCAACGCAACATTAAGATTTGATTATGTTGTGAGATTAGCAAATGCATTAGATATAGATTTAAACAAATTGAAAGGAGTATAGGATATGTTGATTATTAAAGGTGAACGTTTGAATGCCGAAAGTAATATTTATAAACAAATAAAAATTTCAAGTGAGGCACTAGTAGGAACTTTGTATGGATTATACGAAGAGAATGATTGTGAGGATTTTGAAGAATTTTTAAATTATTTAAAAGATGAAAGTATTTTAATTTATATAGAACAGAAAGGAGCATAAACATGAACGATTTAGAACTATACAATGAATTACAAAAATTACAAGAACTTCAACGTAAAGTGGATAGTCATATGGAAACATGGCAACGTGACAAAATAATAACAGCATTAAGTGAGGAGTTTCACGAATGGTACAACGCTATAGGATTTTTCAAAATTTGGAAAAAGCATAAGACACCAGTTGTGAAACAACTAGATGAATTAGCTGATTGTCTAGCATTCGCATTGTCATTGTTAAATGATGGTGATAGAGTATTTAGGCTTACTAGATGTGAATTTGTAATGAATAGGAATAATGAACAGCATATTAAACTTATGAGAAATGAGATTGAACATGGTGAATTATTTTCAAAACGAGTGCATAACACAGTTTATAAACAATCGGTTGAGTTTTCTATTGAGTTGATTTTAAACATCGCAATGATTTATTACAGCTTTGAAGATTTATTTGAAGCATACAAGAAAAAATCATTAGTGAATATCCAACGTCAAAAAGAGGGGTATTAAGATGAAAGATGTTGATAAGAAAGCTGTAGGTAGACGGATTTTTTCTATTAGACAGAATATGAATTTAACTTTAGAAGAATTTGGGAAAATCATAGGAGCAAGTAAAAGTAGTATCTCAGAATGGGAAAACGGAAAGAATTTACCCCCGGCTAAAAGTATAGTATCTAGATGGGAAAAAGGGACGATGTTACCTAATAAAAGTAGATTATTTAAAATAGCTACATTAGGTAATATTACTGTTAACGAACTACTTTACGGGAATATCGAAAAAGATGTTGAAGAAATTTATCAAAAACTTATTAAACTACCAGAAGCGGATATATTAGGAATATTTAGAAGAGTACATAATAAATTAAAATTTGGTGGAGAATTGGAATGTTAGTAAATATAGATAATGAGATTATGAAACTAATAGGACCACTTACTGTTGATAAGAAAGAAATAGAAAATTCTGTAAATCAAATATTATTAACAGGTTTAGCATATGCTACTTACCGTGGATTTGGAAATATAAAACCGAAGGAAATTGATAAACTAAAAACAAAATATTTCCACATAGAAATGTTGAAAATGTTAAATAACAAATAAAAAAAATAGCCGTTTAAAACAACGACTATTTACACAAATTTACAATTTTAAAATAACACATATAGGAGGAAATTGCAAGTGGCAAAAGATAACATAAACAACCCTAATCCAAAACATTACAAAATTGAACTTAAAAATATACCTGTAATTATAGATGGGAAAGAGGTTGTTGTCGATAATTTACAGCTTGAAACAAGACATATATTAAAAGATGTACTAAACGATGCTAATTTAACTCATGAACAAGCATTTTGGTATGGAAATATCGGTAAAAGATATTTTAGACTGTGTAAAAAACACGATGAACCAACAACTGATATTAAGAAAATAATTCAGGAATCAACATTCTTACTTAGTTCTATTTTAGGTAATGAGTATAAAGCTAAATTACTAGATGAAAAAGGTAATGACTTATTAAACGAAAAAGAAGAAGAGATAGCAACTATCAGTAAATTAGACACCTTATTAAATTCTCAAGAAGAGCGACTTATTAACCGAATAAGAAATATTCAAGCGTTAAATATTAATGGTATCTGTAACGTACCTAGAGCTATTGCAAATTTAGCTAGAGCTATTGCAAATTTAGCTAGAGAAGGTAAAAATCCATTTGAAAATGAAAGGTTCAAAGAATTAATAGAGAAACAAGAACTTACTATTGAAGAGATTAAAGAACTAATCGATATTTTAGGAGATTTAGCTTATGGAGAATAAAGAAATAGTTTTAAATGAATTAAAATATCTTTATGATGATGGATATATCTTTAATGATATAGCACATTTTCACGATATGTTTACATACGAATATCCAAATGAAAAAGTAAGTAAAGCTTACGTTGGAATGTCAAAAGATGAAGAATTAGAAGTGTTAGAAGAGTACATAAAATACAGAAAACAAAGGAGATTAGGAGATGAAGAATAAAAGATTTTTAGACGAAATAGAGGATTTAAAATTCACAAGTAATAAAATGTCTGATTGTGTTGATTTTGGAGTGTTCGATTCATTAGAACGCAGAAAAATTAGAGAAGCACAAGCTATATTTGACAACAAAGTATTTGAACTGGAGGAATTTAAGAATGAGGAAGAATACTGGAGTTAATTTAACTCAAGCGATTAGAAATTATATATACACTAATCCTGGATGCAGTAAATATGATTTAGTTAATGATTTAGGTTTTCCTTACGACAAAATGAGAATGCCATTAAACAGATTAAAAAATAATGGTGAAATCATAATTGAAGATGGTAAATATACCGCTTTAGAAAGTATAGCATTTTTGAAAGACTATAACCATTCTTCAGAGGAGTTCTCAAGAAGAGGATATTTAAAGAAATTAGTTGATGTTGTAATAGTTAATATTCAAGAATGTACAGATCATAATATTAAAATTCAGTATATTCAAGAAGGTAGAAGATTATTAAAAGATTTAAAATAGGAGATTAAAAAATGAAATTAATAGTAAATGCAAATGTGTTAATCACAAATAAGGAGGATATCCTTTTATTAGATGAAATTATAGCAAGATATGGAAATGCAGTTGAGAATGTAGCAGTTAATGTGGAGGCTTTTAAAGATTCTCCTGTGCAACAAACTCAATTACCAACTCAACAACCAGTACAAACAGTACCTGTGCAACCAGTACAAACTCAACCAGTACAAACAGTACCTGTTGCTGAAAAAGCTTATACATTAGAAGACTTACAACGTGCATCAAGTACTTTAGTTCAAGCAGGTAAAATTCAACTTTTACAAGGCTTATTACAAGAGTTTAACTCATTAGCCCTTACAACATTACCTGTTGAACAATACGGAGCTTTTGCACTGAGATTAAGAGAATTAGGAGCGGCTATCTAATGACTGAAATTAATCACAAAGAAAGGGCTCATGCTAAGCTTAGTGCTAGTGGTGCCAGTAGGTGGGCCACCTGTCCTGGTAGCGTGCAAATGGAGGAAGGTATTCCAGACACAGAGTCTGTCTATGCAAAGGAAGGAACACTAGCTCATGAATTAAGTGAACTTAAATTAAAGCATTATTTAGATTCAAAAGGCTTTGGTAAGAGAAAGCTTAATGCTGCGGTTAAAAAGATAAAAGAAGACGAATTATATCAAACTGAAATGGATGGATTCACTGACATTTATGTTGATTTTATAAAAGAAAAAGCCTTAAGCTTTCCATCTAAGCCTTATATCGAGATTGAAAAAAGAGTAGATTTTTCTAGCTGGGTTCCTGGTGGATTTGGAACTTGTGACTGTATTTTAATTCACGGAACTACACTTTCTATTATTGATTTGAAATACGGGAAAGGTGTTCCAGTCTCAGCAGAGAAAAATGAACAATTAATCTTATATGCACTTGGAGCTTACAACGCTTTTAGCCTGATTTACGATATCAAAAAAATTGAAATGAATATTGTGCAACCACGATTAAATAATTTTTCAAGTTGGGAAGTTGACCTAACAGAATTGTTATTGTGGGGCGATTACTTCAACGTTCAATCAAGTAAGGCTCTAAGTGGTGATGGTGAATTAGTTCCATCGGCTAAGGCGTGTAAATTCTGTAAGGCCCGTGACATTTGTTCGGCCAGAGCGGAGAATAATTTATCTCTTGAATCGGAAATACACTTGAATCCTAATGAAATTCCTAGAGATAAGCTATTCGAATATATCTCAAGAGGTGAAGACATAGCGAAGTGGGTTAACGATTTAAAAGCCTATGCCTTGAATCTATGCTTAACTGGTGAAGATGTTAAGGGGCTAAAAGCAGTAGCTGGTAGAACTTCCCGCTCATGGACTAATCAAGATGAGGCTCTTAAGAAATTAATGGACGGCGGTATTGATGAAGCAATAATATTTGATAAAGTACCGTTGACTTTGGCTAAACTAGAAAAGGCCCTTGGAAAAGAACAATTTAACAATTTAGTAGGTGATATGGTTGTCACAAGTACAGGCAAACCTACATTAGTATTTGAAAATGATAAAAGACCTGCGATTACTGACACAGTAAAAGCAACAAGTATATTTAAACCAATAAATTAAAACAGAAATTAAGGAGATTTTAAAATTATGACAAATGAAACAACAGCAGTAGTACAAAACGTGAGATTAAGTTATGTAAATGTATTTAAACCTTTCTCAAATAATCCAGATTTACCGCCAAAATATAGCACTACAATTTTATTACCAAAAAGCGATTTAAATAGTAAGCAAAGATTAGATGCAGCTATTCAAGCTGCGGCTCAAAAAGGATTAAATGAGAAATGGAACGGTGTAATGCCTCCTGTAGTCGCTAATCCTATCCATGATGGTGATGGAGTGAAGCAAGATGGAACACCTTTCGGAGATGAATGTAAAGGGTGTTGGGTTTTCACAGCCAGTGCAAACGCTGATAGACAACCTCAAATTGTAGATCAAAATGTTCAGCCTATCTTAAATCAATCTGAAATTTATTCTGGGGTATATGCGAACGTAGCTATTAATGTTTTCCCTTACCTGCACACAGGGAAAAAAGGTGTAGGATTCGGACTAACGCACATTCAAAAAGTTAGAGACGGTGAAGTTTTAGGTGGTGCTCCTGTGTCTGCAGATAAAGTATTTAGTGCTTTAGGTGGTGCATCAAATCCTAATCCGTTCCCTAATCCTCAACAAGCACAACCTGTACAGCAATATCAACAAACTACACCTCAATATCAACAACCAACTCAACAAGGTTCATTCGGTGTAGATCCATTAACAGGACTTCCACTTTAATATTAATAAATTACTAAGGGGGGTTAGCCCCCCTAAATTTTTAGGAGGACTATATGCAACATTTGAGTATTGATATTGAAACACGAAGTAGTGTGAATATTTCTAAATGTGGGGCTTACAAATATGCTCAATCTGAAGACTTTGAAATTTTGCTATTTTCTTACAAACTTAATGATTCGGAAGTTAAATTGATAGATTTAAAACAAGGTGAGAAAATTCCAGATGATATAGTTGCTTTATTAAATAATCCTGATTGTATTAAGCATGCCTATAATGCTGCTTTTGAGTGGTACTGTTTAAATAGGGCTGGATATGAAACTAATATATCTCAGTGGAGGTGCACAATGATGCACGCTACGTATTTAGGATTGCCTGCTGGATTAGGAATGACTGGTAAGGCGATAGGTATTGCAGAGGATAAGAAGAAATTAACAACTGGAAGTAGATTAATTCAATATTTCTCAGTTCCATGTAAGCCAACAAAGACTAATGGTGGAAGGACTTGGAATGATCCGCATCATGATTTAGAGAAGTGGAAACTATACTGTGAATATAATATACAGGACGTAGAAGCAGAATATGAAATATTTCAGTATATAAAAGCTTTTGAAGTTCCATCAAAAGAGCAAAAACTTTGGGAAATGGATATTCTAATGAACGCTAACGGAGTAATGGTAGATAGAGCACTAGTAAATGGTGTGCTTTCTATCGATTCTGAAAGTACTAATAATTTAACAGAGGAAGCTTTTAAAATTACTGAACTTGAAAATCCAAATAGTGTTAGTCAACTTAAATCTTGGGTTGAAAGTCAATTAGGAGAAGAACTTGACGGATTAACAAAAGATGTTATTTCTGATTTATTATCAAGAGATAACCTGCCATTAAAAGTTAAAAGAGTATTAGAGATAAGGCAGCAACTTGGAAAAACTAGTGTTAGTAAATATGCAGCTATGGAAAATGCGATGTGTAAAGATGATAGAGTTCGAGGGCTGTTACAGTTTTACGGAGCTAACAGGACTGGTCGTTGGGCTGGTAGATTAGTGCAGGTTCAAAACTTACCTAGAAACTACATAGATACGCTAGACACAGCTAGAAGTTTTGCAAAAGCTGGTAATTATGAGGCTTTAAAACTTCTATATGGAAATGTGCCTGACACTCTAAGCCAATTAGTAAGAACAGCATTTATTGCTAGTAAGGATAAGTTTATAATAAGTGATTTTAGTGCTATTGAAGCACGTGTAATTGCTTGGTTAGCTGGTGAAGAGTGGGTTAATGAAGTATTTGCAACACACGGTAAAATCTACGAGGCAACAGCAAGTCAGATGTTTAATGTGCCGATTGATAAAATCTCAAAAGGTAATCCTGAGTATAGCTTAAGGCAACGTGGTAAAGTAGCAACATTAGCATTAGGATATCAAGGCGGAGAGTCAGCTTTAATAGCAATGGGAGCTGATAGAATGGGGCTTACTAGTGAAGAACTTACGGATATTAAAGTTCGTTGGAGAGAAGCTAATAAGAACATTGTCCGCTTATGGTATGCAGTTGGAGATGCTGTAATTCAAGCTATGAATGGCAACGGAACTCAATATGTAAGAGGACTTGAGATTCAACGTGAATGGGATATGATGTACGGTCTTGATTTTATATCAATTAAATTACCTAGTGGCCGTTCACTATATTATCCTAAGCCATTTTTAAAACTAAACCAATTTGAAAAAGATGCACTTCATTATTATGGAGTTAATCAAACTACTAAAAAATGGGAAGTTAACTCAACTTATGGGGGAAAGCTAGTCGAGAATATTGTTCAAGCAATAGCAAGAGATTGCCTAGCGGAAACATTGTTAAGATTATACGAAAAAAATTATGATGTTGTAATGCATATCCATGATGAAGTGGTAATAGATGCTTACACCGATGAAAAACTAGAAGATGTAAATAATATTTTGGCCGAGCCTATTCCTTGGGCTCCTGGATTAGTGCTAAAAGGTGCTGGATTTGAGACTAAATATTATATGAAAGATTAGAAAGGAGGTTAAAAAGTGCAAGCAAATAGATTATTAGGAATTGCTAAGGCAAATCACAGAAAAGCAACTATTTGGCAAAATACAAATATTAGTTGGCTTGACTTTGTAGAAACTTTAAAATCTCCTGTTAGAACTCAAGAGAAATACGATGAATTTCTCAAGATGAAAAAATCGGATCAAGATAATTTAAAAGATGTTGGGGGCTTTACTGGTGCTAAACTTTTAGATGGCCGAAGAAAAGCAACGAACATAATCAGTCGTGATGTTGTCTGTTTAGACTTAGATAACATTCAACCTAATATGACGGACGATATTTTAAAAAGAGTAGGTTCGCTTGGGTGTACTTCTGTTGTTTATTCAACTAGAAAGCACAGTAATTATACACCTAGACTTAGGGTGCTTATTCCTCTTGATGAAAGCTGTACTCCAGATGAATACGAGCCAATAACTAGAAAATTAGGTAGTTTATTAGGGATTGAAAATTGTGATCCAACTACTTTTGAAGTTAACCGTTTTATGTATTATCCATCATGTTCGGTAGATAGTGAGTACATATTCCAGTTTTATCCAGGGCAATTTTGTAGCCGTATTGGCGTGCTTAATATGTATGCTGACTGGACTGACATTTCAACCTGGCCACACGTTCCTGGTCAAGACACTAAACAAAAACAACTTTTGGCCCGACAACAAGATCCATTAACTAAAAATGGATTAGTTGGTTCATTTTGTAAAGTTTATGATATCACATCGGCCATCCAAACTTTTATCCCTGCTTTATACGAAGCAACGGCCACTCCTGATAGATATACTTTCACAGGTGGTAGTACTTCTGGTGGAGCGGTGCTATATGATAATAAATTCTTATATTCACATCACGCAACTGATCCCTGTTGTGGCCAACTTGTTAATGCTTTTGACTTAATAAGAATACACAAATTCAGTAATCTGGATGAGAACGTGAAAGATGGAACACCTGTAAGCAAATATCCATCATACACGGCCATGAAAAAACTAGCTCTTGAAGATGCTAATGTAGCAGCTTTAATGAATAGTGAAATGGTGGCCAACGCTAAGGATGTTTTTAATATCATAGGTAGCGATGAAGAAAATACTCAAGCTGAAGATGAATTAAATTGGCTTTCGCAACTTGAAAGAAGTGAAGAAGGTAAAATTCAAAAAACTATTAATAATATAGTTTTAATTCTGGAGAATGATCCAAACTTAAAAGATAAAATTGCGATTGATATTTTTAGTAATCGAGGATTAGTCTTTGGCCAACTTCCCTGGGATAAACATTATGATCCAAATAAAGATCACAGAGATTGGTCTGAAGTAGACGATGCTTCTTTTTCTAGATATCTTGAAACTGTTTATAAAATAACGGGCCAGGATAAGCAAGACAAAGCATTATTAATTGTAAGTGATGGAAATAGGATAAATTATGTTGAAAGGTATTTAACATCATTACAGTGGGACGGAGTACCTAGGATAGATAATCTACTTATTGATTATTTTGGTGCAGCTGATAATGTATTTTCTAGAGAAGCTATTCGAAAAAGTTTAGTAGCAGCAGTGGCCAGGGCCATTATTGGTGGAGTTAAATTCGATGTAATGACAATTTTAGCTGGGCCACAAGGTGTTGGTAAGAGTACTTTCTTTTCCATCTTGGGCAAAGAATGGTTTAACGACAGTTTACAAACATTCGAAGGTAAAGAAGCTTCTGAACTTATCCAGGGAAGCTGGATTGTAGAGGTTGGAGAACTTACCGCTATGAACAGGCATGATACGAATGCAATCAAGCAGTTCTTGAGTAAAAGAGAAGATATATACAGAGAAGCTTATGGAAGACGTACAAGTAAATATCCTAGAAGATGTGTTTTCTATGGAACATCAAATGATGATGAATTTTTAAAAGATCCAACTGGAAATAGACGTTTTTGGCCAATTGATATTTGTGTAGGTGAGATTAAAAAAAGCGTTTGGGATGATTTGCCAAAAGAGGTTGACCAGGTGTGGGCCGAGGCTTACGCATTATTTCTAATGGGTGAAAGCTTGCAACTTAGCAAGGAGGCCGAAGAGTTGGCCAATGTGGCACGGGAACACCATAAAGAATCAAACGCAAAAGAAGGTTTAATTCGTGATTATCTTGATAAACCTATTACTGAAAATTGGTATTCTCTTGATTCTAGTATGAGGAAAAATATTTTAGCTGGCGATTTTGATAAAGGAGCTAAAATGGTATTTAGGCAAAAAGTGTGTGCTGTAGAAGTATATGAGGAGTGCTTAAAAGGTGATCTACGTTTTATGAAGAGAACTGATGCAAAAGAGATAAATCAAATAATTAGTAATATTGTTGGGTGGGTTAAGGATGAAAAAGCAACACGTTTTGGAAATTACGGCCCGCAAAAAGGATTTAAAAGAGTGTAACTTTGAATGTAACTTTGGGGAAATAAAGTTACAAATCAAAAATCAAATTGTAACTTTGGTGTAACTTTGGAAAAATACAAAACCTTATTAAATCAACGGTTTAACCAACCTAATGTAACTTTAAAAGTAGAAAGTTACACCCAAAGTTACACACTATAAACGTTGATATAATAACTCTAATAAGTATTTTATATATTAATTTGTAACTTTAAAACCTATATATAATATAAAAATAAAGGAATTATAGAAAATATAGGATTATATAAATCTATAATATCTATAATATCTATGTTTTATATACTATATAGGGAAAATAAAGTTACAAGTTACAAATTTAAAAAATGAAAAATGAGAGATGATTTTGATAAGTGGAAATATTAGAAAAGCAAATTGAAAAATATTTAGTAAAAAAAATTAAAGCAGAAAAAGGCCTGTGTTTAAAATTTGAATCTCCTGGATATTCAGGAGTGCCAGATAGAATTATTATTTTAAAAAATAAACCTGTGGCTTTTGTAGAATTAAAAAGACCCGTTGGTGGTAGATATTCAGCAAGGCAAAAATTAGTGGAGAGAGATTTTAATAAATTAGGCCAAAAAGTTTACGAGGTAAAAAACAAAGAAGAGGTAGATAAGTTAGTAGAGGAGTTGATAAAGTGAGAGATTTTATTCCGCATAACTATCAATTAACAGCAATTAATCATGTAATCAATGTTCCAAAATGCGGGTTATTCCTGGATATGGGACTAGGGAAGACAGTATCAACATTAACAGCAATTAAGGAATTAAAATACAATAGATTTCAAGTTAACAAAGTGTTGGTTATTGCACCGAAGAAAGTGGCCGAGGGAACATGGTCGAAAGAAAAAGATAAGTGGAATCACACAAAAGATTTTAGAGTAAGTCTAGTGTTGGGAAGTCAGCAAAAGAGAATTAAAGCTTTAAGTGTAAATGCAGATTTATATATAATCAACCGTGAAAATATTCCCTGGTTAGTTGATTATCTTAGAAATGATTGGTATTTTGATACAGTTGTAATTGATGAAAGTAGCAGTTTTAAAAATAGTCAAAGTAAGAGATTTAAAGCTTTGAAAATGGTACTTCCTAAGATTAATAGGTTGATTGAGTTAACAGGAACTCCGAGTCCAAATGGTGTGGAGGACTTATGGGCCCAAATATATTTACTAGATCAAGGAGAGAGATTAGAGAAATATATCACTCATTTTAGAAATAGATATATGGAGCCGAATAAGAGAAATAGAAGTCAAATTTTTGATTATAAAGCAAAAGATGGTGTGTATGATCATATCATAAATAAAATATCCGATATTTGTATAAGCATGAAATCTGAGGACTATTTAGAACTTCCCGATTTATCTTACAATGAGATTCCTGTTGTGTTAAATGATAAAGCTAGAAAAGACTATGACAAAATGGAACGTGATTTTGTCCTGGAGCTAGAAGAAGCAGAAGAGGATATAACAGCAGTAAATGCAGCTGCATTATCAAATAAATTATTACAAATAAGTAATGGGGCTGTATATGATAATTCAGGAATGTATACAGAAGTTCATAATGCAAAAATAGATTCATTTCTTGAATTAGTAGAAAGTTTGCAAGGGCGAAGTCTTTTGGTGTTTTACAACTTTCAACATGACAAAGAACGAATTAAGAAAGCATTAGAAAAAAGTAATTTAGTAGTTAGAGAATTAAAAACTACACAAGATGAAGATGATTGGAACGATAGAAAAATAGATATTTTATTGACACATCCAGCAAGTGCTGCTTATGGCCTTAATTTGCAAGAAGGTGGAAATCATGTGTGTTGGTTCGGTTTAACTTGGAATTTAGAACATTATCAACAAGCAAACAAGCGATTGCATAGACAAGGGCAAAAAGAAAAGGTAATTATTCATCACTTAGTCACACAAGATACAAGAGACGAGGATGTAATGCGAGCATTAGACAGTAAAGCAGATGTGCAAGAAGAAATATTACAGAGCTTGAAAGCTAGAATTAGAAAAGTTAAAGAAGGTAAGTAGAAATGACAGGAAAATATGAAAGATTAAAGACGATAGCAGCAACTTATGGATACGATCAAGTGATAGAAGAGACTGAGAAAAAATTAATAATAAGTAATGGATATTTTCATGAATTAAGAATATTACATGATGATGAAAATCGTAAATTTGGCATGAAAATAGTAAATAAAGTTTATGATTCAACAATATTTACAGTTGTTGCTTTTCATTATGGAGATTTTCTATTTGAATTTGAAAAATCTTTGAAAATATATATAAATCATGTTTTTAAAGAGTCTATGAGAATGATAAATTTAGATGTATAGGAGGATAACAGATGATAAAGTTATGGAATAACATAGAAATTATACTAATCACACTTTCAATGTTGCTAGCAATGTTCACAATAGGATTAATGGTAGGAGTATATGTATCAAGCAACACGATAGAAGAACTTTCTAATGACAATATAGTCAAAGAAAAGACTATACAGCAGCAGAAGGAACGTATAAGAGAGTTACAACACATGAAGCAGTTGAAGGAGATTTACGGTTAATGAATTATGAAGAATTGCAAAAGGCAACTGATTTATTAAAAAAAATTAAAGAAATTGATTTTTACTTGAAAATGACTGAAGCGTCTCTTAGTAATATTGAAATAAGAGTAAACAGTCATGTAATTTTTTTTGACAATAAGTATAAACAAAAGGTTGATGATGCTTTAAAAAGAATTAAAAATGAACTGGTTGAAGAGTTAAATAAATTAGGTGTAGTGGAGGATAAATAATGAATTTTAGAGAAATAAAGTATGCTAACGAATTAATTGATGAAATAAAAAAATTGGATAGTTTTATAACGGATATTCAAAATCCTGCTAGAACTTTAACGGTATCTACCAGCTTTAACGGAGTAACAATAAAGAAAGAACACAGAACTAAAATTATGCAAGTTATATTCGGAATGAGAAGAGAATTGACTGAAGAATTGGAAAAGTTAGGGGTTACTGAGTATGATGACAACGATTAAAAGAGTAGTAACGATAACTAGTAATTTTGAAACATTAGGAGATAAAATTAATATTTTTATCTCAAATGATTTAAAAGAGAATGAATACGTTATAAACATCAAGTATATGAAAGATGGTAGCCGACTTAAACCTTATGAAGAAGGTCGAGGACCAAGGTTTGAAACTGTTGTAGTAGCAATTGTACATATAGGGGAAATAAACAATGAGTATAGTTATAATTAGATTTTGGTTGAAAAATGGTGAATTTTTAGAAACTTCAATTGATTTTGATAATCTTATGGTTTTAGAAGAAGCTTATTACAAAGTAAAACACGGAATAGTGAGAAACAAAAATTTGAAAATCACTATTTCAAATATAACATTTCATGTTGACGATGTAGAAGAAATAGTATGTTGCGATGATTATCGATTTATAGATGAACCATTATCAACAGTAACGATTGAAGAAAGAGATGCAATAGAAGATGAACTTAATAAAGTATATTGTAAAGTTGATAATTTTATAGAACGTATAGGAGAAAGAAATTTAATTATTTTATTAGTGATCATATTGATATTTGTAACGATATTTACAACATATTCAATATACAGTTTATTTAGTATGTAGGAGAAATAAAGAATGACTAGAAACAAATTAATCGATTTAAACAACCATTTATTCGAAGCTTTAGAAAGAATTAATGACGACAAATTAAAAGGTGATAAACTTCAAGAAGAAATGAACAGAGCAAAAACAATAACAATGATTGGAAATACAATTATTAATAATGCAAATCTAGCATTAGAAGCTGAAAAATATAAAAATGAATTTGGTAGAGGAGCAACTTTACCATTAATGATTGAAAATGGGAAATAGCGGAAGTTTTAAAAAAGGTCAAATTCCCTGGAATAAAGGTAAAACAGGATATATGGGAGCGAATAAAACTAGCTTTAAAAAAGGTCATTTACCACCTAATACTAGAGAGATGTATTCAGAAAGATTGAGCAAAGATGGATACATTGAAATTAAAGTAGGGATAAATAAATGGATCTCTAAACATAGATATATATGGGAGCAACATTACAAAAGAGAAGTACCAAAAGGTAAAGTAGTAATATTTCTAGATGGAAATAATAGGAATTTTGAAATACAAAACTTAAAACTTATTTCTAGAGGAGCGTTATTGATTTTAAATAATAGATACAGACATATAACAAAAGATAGAGAGTTAATGAGATCTTGTGTAGATTTAAGTGAATTAATTATATCTTTGAAACAGAAAGAGAGGAATAAATAATGAAACAACCAAAAGTGTATATTAAGAGTTTAGATATAGTATTACCTGTAGGAGTGATTAATTACCGTGAAAAAATAGTAGAAGTTTATTTTAATGACAATGCAGATAATGTACCTTATAAGTTTAATGAAGTTGAATTCATTTACGGTACGGGTTTTATAGATAAAAACGGAAAAGAAATTGAAAGTGGAGATATTTTGAAAACAGAGTTTGAAGATGTTTATTCTATAAAATTTAATAATGTTTACGGTTTTTGTGCAATTAAGGAAGACATTAGACTTTGGTTTGCAGAAGAAGATCTAGATTATGAACTTAGAGAAACATTATCGAAAACTGAAGTAATTGGTAACATTTACGAAAATAAAGATTTATTGGAGGTCTAAAAATGGCATTAGAAAATATGTATAAATTGAGAGAGTTATTGCTTTATAAAAAAATTAAAAAAGCAGAAAGTAACACGTTGGAATTGACTGACGGAACAAAGATTGAATTTTATTTATCTGATTATGATTGTTGTGCAGGTGCATATGGTGAATGGATATTATCAGATAATTTTGAAGGTTGCATAACAGATGTAACTTATAAGCATGATAAAACAGGTGATTATGGTTACAGTGAAGAAAGAGTAAAACTAACTATTTTCCACAATCAAAATACGATAGCACAAGCAAATTGTTATGGAGACAACGGGAATGAAGGATATTATTTCTCTGTGTTATCAGTAAATGTTAGAAGTGTAAATGGTGAAACATTAGATGATTTCCCTTTACTATCGGTACTTTAGAGGAATAAAAAATGAAGAAATTTGGAATAGAAAGTATATTAGGATTTGTTGTGATAGGAATAATAAGTTTTGCAATTATAATTGGATTGTTTTCAGGTTATAAAGGATTAAACAGTAACAAAGACTTTTTAAAAGTAGACTACAATTTTAAAAAAGCAGTAATTAAACTACCTAACAATGAAATAGTTACTGGAGAAGTAGAAGAATGGACTACTTATGATAATAAGGATACTGTAAAGGTTAAAATAAAGAACGGAAAACAATATTTAGGACATTCAAGCGATATTGTTTTATACAATGATTAGGAGGTCTAGCAATGAAATGGCATAAATTAGAATTAAGAGAATTACCTATAGAAGAACAAGACGGAGATAATTATAAAACTATGTGGTATGGACCTATACCAGAACTTGGCGAAGAAGTATTAGTTACTGTACCTTTGTCTTCCGGGAAGTTTATTAAGACATATACTGATGCGTGGATAGAATTTGATAACGGAGTAGGTTTTGAATACACGGATAATGATGTTATTTACTGGATGGAAATGCCACAATACAACGGAGAATTGGACGATTAGGAGGAATAAAATATGAACGAACAAAAATATTTAAATGTTGAAATGAGAGTAATGTTTAACGTACCAGTGAGTGAAGATTTTGATATAGATGAATTTTCAGAAGAAGATTTAATAGAAATAGCAAACGATTATTTCTTTGAGAGCGGTGGAATTTACAAAGCTGATTATTGTGATTTTGAATTTGATATTTAATTGGAGGACTAAAAATGACTAACGAAGAATTAGAACAAAAAGTAAAACGATTAGAAGAACAACTAACAGAAGTAAGAATTGAATTGTTAGAAAGGAAGGCTGAGAAAAAGTCTTATGAAGTGGAAGTGCCAGAGGATATAGAAGATTATTATTACGTAGACGGATATGGACATATTAACTCTTTAAAAGGCTTTAGTATAACTTTTATGCATTCTCACTATCAACGCGGCTTAGCTTTTAAAACTAAAGAAGAAGCTGAACAATTTGATAAAGAACGTATTTTAATAAATAGGGCGAAGGATTGGGCGAAGAAATACAATGAAGGTTGGACACCGAATTGGGAAGATATCAAAGAAGAAAAATGGAGTGTTATGTATGATGATAAGAATAAAGAACTTGAAACATATGTAAATTACAAAAAACAAGACTTCTTAAAACTACCTTATTTCAAAACACAAGAGCTTGCAGAACCATTTATTGAAGAGTTCGGAGATGAAATTAAAGAGGTACTTTGCTAATGATTGAGTTAGGTGATAATATGACTTTAGTTTTAATTATTGCGATATTTTGTGGTGTGTATATAGCAAAAAAATTTATGGATAAAGGTTAAGGAGGAATAGAATGACTAACAGAATATATTTAACGTTAAAATATAAAGATGCACAAATAATAAAACATGCATTACAAGAATATGTTAAGAGATCAGATGTGAAAAGTGAAACGGATATTGAAGAAGAAACAGTATTACTTAATAGCATTGAAGAAGTTAACTTATTCAAGAGTAAGAATAGAATTAAGTAAGAGGTAAAAGAGGTGCTTTGCTAATGAGATTGTACAAAATTACAATTAATTTTAAAAACGGAGAAAAAACAATCTATGTTTTTGGTGTTGACACAACAAAAAAATTACTTTGGTATTTTGATATGGCAAAGAGAAACGATGAAATAATGTATTTTGAATATGACCTAAGAGGAATAAAAATAAACCTTATGGATGTAAGCAATATTGAGTGTGAAGAGATATAATAGGAGGAAGTAAGATGCTAGAAAGATTAATAAAATTTATAAAATATAAAATTTTAAAAATGAAAAGTCCGTCACGAGGAGGTAAAAATACAATTCATGTATCGGTAGTACCAGGTGTTGATGTTCCAGATGAAGAATTGATAGTCACAGTAGCTAAAGAAATAAATAAGTGTATAAAATGGGGTTGGAAAGTAGAGAAAATAGAAATAAATCCTTATCAATATTTAAATAAAACACATTATGTTACTGTATATTTCAAATGGGACGAGGAGTAAACCACTATGTACGATCTAAAAGCTTATACTCCAACTCAAGGTGTAAAATCTGTGGTTAAATACAATTTTAAAACTAAAGAAATTGAATTAGAGGTACGTCCATACGGAAATATTAAAACTAAAAATTTCACAATTTTACGTTGCAGTGAACTAAAAGATATGTGGGGGAACATGATATTTGAAAATAACATTGTACAATACGATGAAAAATTAATAGGTGAAGTAAAAATCACTAAAGGGAAGTTTGTTGTTGAGTTTAACAAATTAGCTGTTGATTTATGTGATATCAACGATAAAATACTGATAATAGGAGATGTGTATGCAAAGAAAATTGAGTAACGATGAGTATTATAAGCGAAAAAATTTTTTAAATAAAATAAATTCAATCAGAAGCCATATTAAAAGAAATATGGACGAGTTAAAAGAATTAGCTGAGATGAAGAAATCTATAAAAATTACCGATTACACCAAAGAAGATTTTAAAACAAGCGGTAGTAATACAAGTCAACAAGAAATAATTGTGTGTAAAATCATAGAGTTAGAAAAAGAAATTTATGACAATACCACTGAATTAATGGATGTTAAAATTATCACTAGAGGTGTTTTGAATAAAATAAAAGATGATAAATGTAGACTTTACATGTTTTACAGATATTACGACTGTTTAGATGAAGAGACGATAAAATATAAAATGAACATCTCAACGAGAACATGTCAAAGATTAAATTCTCAAGGTATTTTTTCAATAAAAATCTAATTGGCGGTAATTGGCGGAGAAAGTCTATTGAATGGCGGTAGGAAAAGCCTTATAATGGTATTATAAGATTTTAGGTAAGATGATACTGATGATAAATTTTCTCCCTTTTAAATTTGAAACTATTTTTTGTGTACGTAAGATGTTTTATGCTACCTTACCTAAAATCACCTATCATAAAAACTCCCTAGACAGTTTAACGACTGTCTTTTTTTATTTGTCAAGAAAGGATGGTGGAAAATTGGCAAAGTTAACTTTAAAACAAAAAAAAATTGCTGATGAGTACATCATTAGCGGAAAATACGGATCAGTTTACTGTATTGAAAATAGAATAAATAATAAAAAATATATAGGTATAACAACTAGAAGTATACAAAAGCGATTTAAAGAACATTGTAAAGCAGAATCTGCGATAGGAAGAGCGATTAGAAAATATAAGAAAGAAAATTTTATTTATTATGAATTAGAACGAGCTTCAACAAAACAAGAATTATTTGAACTAGAAAAATATTATATTTCAAAGTATAAAACTTTTAAAAACGGATATAATTTGACAATTGGCGGAGATGGTGTAGTTTATGATAATTCATTAGATGTTATTTTAACTACAAAACAAATTAAATTTGTTGAAATTGTTGAATCTGAGAATAAAAAAAATATAAACGTAAAAAATTCAAGTGAAGTTTTCTCATCAATAATTTTAAATTTGTGTTATTTTTATCTAACTAGCGATACTAAAACAGATAAAAGAGACTCTGCTAAGCAATTGTTAAAATTAAAAGATGAAATATTAATAAAAGTTCTTAGTTGGAATTTATTTTCTTTAACTGAATTAAGGAGGTGGAAAGAATGGCGAAGTACACCGAGTGGTTAACAGAAGAAGGTTTGTTATTAATTGAAGGTTGGGCTAGAGATGGTTTAATTGAAGAACAGATAGCAAAAAATGTAGGTGTTAGCTATTCTACTTTCCGAGATTGGAAAAAGAAATTTCCGGCACTTTCGGCAGCCTTAAAGAACGGAAAAGAAGTAGTAGACAGGCAAGTAGAGAATGCTTTGTTTAAAACTGCTATAGGATATCATTATCAAGAAGAGACAGTAACAAATACTGGTGAAGTTGTAATGATTAATAAGTACAGTAAACCTAATACTACAGCACAAATATTTTGGTTGAAAAACAGAAAAAATAATTGGACTGATAGAAATGAAGTTAAGGTTGATGGAGAAATGAACGTAACAACAAATAGCAAACTTGAAAGTATCTTAACTCAACTAGAGGAAAAAGACGATGAATAACATTGTGCTATCTCCGAAGTATAAATATTTTTTAAAGCATAAAGCAGAAGCTGAAGCATTAGAAGGAACAACAGCAGCAGGAAAAACTACTGTAGGTGTTGTTAAATTCATGTTGAAAGTTGCACAGAGTAAACAAAAATTACATTTCATTAGTGCGAAGTCTGTCGGAGATGCTGAGAAAAATATAATTCAATCTGATTTAGGAATTACCGATATATTCGAAGAATACATAGTATATCGTGGTAATGGTGATGCTAACTATAAAATACCGCATATCAAATATGATACTCCTAGCGGTGAGAAAATTATATTTATTTTAGGTTATTCTTCTAGAGATAAATGGGAAAAAGCATTAGGTTCACAGTTTGGTTGTGGTTTTATCGATGAAATAAATACAGCTGATATTGATTTTGTGCAAGAAGCAACTATGCGATGTGATTATTGGATGTGTACAATGAATCCAGACGACCCTACACTCCCTATCTATTCAAGGTATATAAACAGGTTTAGAGCATTACCTAAATATGAATACGATACACCGCAGGAAATAAGAGAAATGTTAATTGAACCAGAACAAGCTAATTGGACTTACTGGTTTTTTTCTTTTGATCATAATTATGGTTTATCAGAAGAAAAGAAAGAAAAGATTAAAAATACAGTTGCGGTTGGTACAAAGCTTTATAAGAACAAAATTCAAGGTTTAAGAGGACGTGCAGAAGGTTTAGTATTCAGTATGTTTGATAGAAAATTAAACGTTATAACCGAAGATATAGCAAGGACTAAAACATTTATCCGTTATTCTTGCGGTGTCGATACATCTTACTCAGATAAAACTGAAGATACAATATCATTCATTTTTCAAGGTATCACAACGGACGGTGAACTTATAGCACTTGAAGAGAAAACTTATAACAATAAAGACTTTAACAACAGTAAAATAGCACCTTCAGATGTTGCAGTAAAATTACATAATTTCTTAGATTACTGTAAAGACAAGTGGGGCTTCTGTCGTAAAGTCTATGTAGATAACGCTGACCAAGCAACGATAATGGAATTAAGAAAGTACAAGCAACAAAAAGGTTTAATATATGAGTTTTATAATGCTGATAAGCGTGTAAAAATCATAGATAGGATTAATATTTCAAGTGGTTGGATGAAGAACTTAAAATACTTAGTTTTAAATCACTGTGAAGAACATATCAGAGAGTTGAATATATATTCGTGGAAAGAAGACAAAGACGAACCAGAAGATAGAAATGACCATACTATCAATGCTAGTCAATATGGATATATACCTCACATTAATATTATTGGTCAACAAAATAAACAAGATAATCAATACAGCACACTTGTTGCTGGATTTGGGAAAGGATAATAAATGGCATACAATGAAACATTCGTTGATAGTACAGGTAAGAGTAAAACATTAACACTTAGATTTCATAGAGAGTCTAGAATGCGTTACAGAATTAATAACGTTGAAGAATTATTTGAAAATGAACATAAAGTTTTAAGAGAATTCCTGGAGCATCACAAAAGTACACAACGTCCTAGAATTCAAGAGTTATACGACTATTCAGAAGGTAACAACCATACTATTAGCATTCAACAAAGACGTAGCGAGCAAGATATGGCAGACACTAGAATAATTCATAATTTTGGTAAGAGCATATCTGTGTTTAAGCAAGGATATTTAGTTGGTAAACCTATTCAAGTTGAATATGAAGACGGAGAAGAAAATAGTGCAACAGATGAAGTACTGAAAGAAATAGCTAAAGTCAATAGCTTTCATGATTTAAACAGAATGCTTGTATTAGATTTATCAAAAGTAGGTAGAGCATACGATTTAGTTTATCGTTCAATGGAAGACGTAACAAAAGTTAAGAGGTTAGATCCATTAAATACATTTGTGATTTATGATAATACTTTAGAAGATAAAATGTTAGCTGGTGTAAGGTATTATTCTGTAGGATTATCAGATAATAAACAACATTTTATAGATGTGTATTTAAATAACGTTATTCATAAGTGTAAAGTTGAAGACAGTGGAATCACACCTTTAGCAATCGAACCTCATATGTTTAACGATGTACCTATCACAGAATATCTCAACACAGCTGAAGGTATGGGAGATTACGAAAGCGAGCTATCTTTAATCGACTCATACGATGCAGTACAATCTGACACAGCAAACTATATGACAGATACTTCTGATGCAATACTTGCTATTTTCGGACAGGTAGCTTTTCCAGATGATGTATTAGGTGACAACAAAAAACAAATTGAATATATGCGTAAAATGAGACGTGCAAGATTACTTCAGTTAAAACCACCTGTGGATATTAACGGGACTGAAGGGAAAGTAGATGCTAAATACCTATACAAACAGTATGATGTGAACGGTGTTGAGTCTTATAAAAAACGTATTGTAAATGATATTCATAAATATACAAACACTCCAGATATGACAGACCAAAATTTCAATGGTGTTCAAAGTGGTGAAGCTATGAAGTATAAACTATTTGGACTGGAGCAAGCAAGAGTAGACACTCAATCATTGTTTGAAAAAAGTTTAAAACGTAGATATCAACTTATAGCTAATATTGGTGATTACGTAAAAGAACTTACTGATTTTGATATTTCAAAACTTAAAATCACATTCAATCCTAACCTACCTAAAGCACTTGAAGAGACTATCAACGCTTTTAAATCGTTAGGAGGAATGGTTACTAATGAAACAGCAATGAGACTAACTGGAATTGTAGATGATCCGAAAAAAGAACAAGAATTACTTGATACTCCAGCAGTACCAGAAGAAAATACTGGATATGATGTTGATAAAGGAAAACTACTTTATAAAATCACAAGTATACTTAAGAAATTCAAAGCTGGAGACTATAGTGAAGCGTTAGCAAGAAAATTCTTAAAAGACTTAGGACTTAATGAAATGGATATAGAAAGCTACTTACACGACGGTGAAGAGGTGATAGTAGATGAAACAATCGTTTAATTACTGGAAGAAAAGAGAATTAGCAAACCAACTCAATCAAATCAAAGACGAAAAAGAAACGATGTCACAGATTGAGAAAAATTTTATTATTACCTTAGCAGACGTAGAACATCAAATTAAAGTGTTCTATGAACGTTATTCAAAGGTTGCTGGCATTTCTATAGAGGAAGCACAGAAGAGAGTCTCTGAACACGATGTTAAAGCCTTTCAGAAGAAAGCAAAAGAGTATGTTAAAAACAAAGATTTTAGTCCAGAAGCTAATGAAGAATTGAAGCTTTACAATGCTACTATGAGAATTAATAGGTTAGAGTTATTAAAAGCGGAAATAAACTTACACTTAACAAACTTAACTGAAGAGAATAACAAAGAAATAACTAATCACTTAGAGAAGTTAGGTAAGACTGAATATGCTAGACAGGCTGGAATACTAGATACTGAATTGAGATATAGCAAAGAAGGTATTAAAGCTATTGTGAATAGTGATTATAAATATGGTAACTTCAGTAAAACATTGTGGACCAATCAAAAGGCTTTAATGAATACTATTGAAGTTATGTTAAGACGTTCTATTATTCAAGGTGGAAACTCAACTGAATTAGTAGGAAGGCTTAGAAAACAATTTGACGTTGGAGTTTACGAAGCTAAAAGACTGTTAGTAACTGAAGCGGCACGAGTTCAAGGAGATGTTCAAATAGATAGCATGGAGCAAGCAGGATATGAAGAGTATGTGTATATCTCTGAACCAACAGCATGCGATATTTGTAAACCTCTTGATGGACAACATTTTAAGATTAAAGATAGAGAAGTAGGTGTAAATTATTATCCTATGCATCCGTTTTGTAAATGTTCAAGTGCAGCTTACTACGATAGCGAAAAACTAGATAAAGAGATAGCTGAATATCGTAAAGCAAGAGGGCTGGATAATAATTTACAAGAAGATGATAAAGGTGATATAATTAAAGAAGAAAGTGCATTTGATAAAATGTCAAATGGTTTACAATTCCAAAATAGACAACGTTTAAGTATTGCTAGAGACTTACTAGATAGATTAGGTCTAGAAAAAATACCAGTAGTCTATCATACAGGAAAAAGTGCAAGAGGTTATTGCAGTTTTGAAGCTGATGGAGATAAATTAATCATTACAGGTTATAGTTTAGAAGAAAACGATGATAGAAGCAAAAATTATCAATTAAAAACTATATTACATGAAGCTTATCATGCTAAAGGACACGGACGTAAATTTGATTATTTTTCTAATGGTTCAATGAATGAGCCATCGTTAGCGATAGAAGAAACGTTCGCAGAAAGTTCTTCTCATTATGCTATAAGTAGATTAGGTATCAAGGAACAATTAAGCCCAGCTTATGCAGAATATCTACTTGATACTGTACCTAGATTGAAAAAATTAGAAAAATATAGTTCGATAAATAATATAATTGATTTAGGTGAGATAGCATGGAATGACAGGTTAAACGGTCAAAATTCACAATGGAATGAACTTGCAAATCAAATAGGTGAAATTGAACATAATTGGCAACAATACGGTTTACAGTATAAAGATTACATCATAGAACATAAAGAAAGACTAATAGATAAGTTTTTAGAAAATGCACCTAATCAGAGAAAATATAGAAAGCATATGATTAAAGATATAGACAGTATATTCAGTAAACTTAATAAGGATGAACAATTAACACATCCAGAGAATTTTGTTTATCAGAATGTGTTAGTTAATGCTATGAATGAAGAGGGGATTAAATAATGTATTTACCAGATGAATTATTTAGAAATAAAGACAATGAAGAAGAAGTATTACAAATAATATCAGACTTAGAATCAGATTTAAAAACAGATAAATCTTTGACTTTAACAGAAGCTATTTCAAGGTTAGAAGAATTAGGAGAAGATTTAATAATTAAAGAATTAAAATAAACACTTAACATTTTTTGTTAGGTGTTTTTATTATGCCAAAATGGGAATAAACCGCTTACTTTCCATTTTCAATTAAATAACTATTTTCAAAATGGAAAAATACAGACTTTTTTCCATTTTCGTCCTAGACATGACGTTAAAAGGTCTTTTTATTATGTCAAATTAAACTAGCGTGGCTTATTTCTAAAGATAAGTGGTGCACAACTGATCAATAAGAAATAGGACTAGCGTGGATAAGGAGAAACAATGAACAAACAATTTTTATTAAAACTAAACTTACAACACTTTGCAGATGAAGGGACAACGGAAACAAATAATACTGAACCTGAGTTTAAAGCACCTGCTACTCAATCTGAATTAGATAGCTATGTGAATAAAGCAGTTCAAGCAGCTTTAAAAAACCAACAAGCGAAAAATGAAGCTAACTTTAATTCAAGATTAGAAGAAGAGATAAAAAAACGTGAAGACTATTCAAAATTAAGTGAAAGTCAAAAACGCGACAAAGACTTTGAAGACCAAAAAGCAGAATTTGAGAAACAAGTAGCTGAGTTCAAACACGCTCAACTAATTGTGGAAGTTCAGAAAGATTTAGTTAGTAAAGGATTACCAACTGAATTAGCTGAAACATTCGCTTTACATGGTACAGCAGAGGATGCTTTAAAAGCGGTGAATATACTTGAGAAAGTATTCAATGAAGCGGTAAATAAAGCTGTGAAAGAATCTGCTAGACAAACAACACCTAATGTTGGTGCTACTGGAGCAGAAAAACCGTTGAACTTAGGAGCAAGACTGGCACAAGGTGTAAGTTACAAAAAACCATTTTAGGAGGATAAGAGATGAAAACAACAACAATTTTTAATAAAACTGAAATCTTACATAACTTAGAGTTTGAAGCTATTTCAGTAACAGTAGATAAAACAACTACAGGAACAGTAACAGAAAATGGACGTAAATTATTAAAAGCTGGAACATTACTAGCTGGAGATGGTAAGTCTATTTTCGAAGACAGAACAAAAAAAGTTAAGAAATTAACTGGTGATGCAACAGCACAATACGTTGACGGAGTGGCATTACATGACGTTGATTTAACTGACGGAGACTCAGTAGTAGCGTGTGTGTTTAAAGGTACTTTACGTGAAGACAAATGCAACGGCGGTACTGTTGATGCAAACGTAAAATCAAAATTAAACTTAATCAAATTTGTAAAAGGTGTATAAGGAGGACTATAAAATATGGCATTAATTTACGATACAATTACAGCAGAAAATGTAAGTGGATATTGGAATGGTTTACAAGAAAACGTTGATACTACTTTAGGAGATAAATTATTCCCTGCTAGAAAACAATTAGGAATTAAATTAGCATTTGTAAAAGGTGGAAGTGGTAAAGCAGTAGCTTTAAAACCTGCTGCGTTCGATACTAAAGCTCCACTACGTGAAAGAATGAACTTAAGCGTAACAGAAGAGCAAATGCCATTCTTCAAAGAAGCTCTTGTTGTTAAAGAAGAAGAAAGACAACAATTAAATATGATTGAAGCTACTGGTAATCAAGCACTTATTGATAGTGTGGTTACTGGTATTTTTGATGACCAAACACACTTATTAAACGGTGCTAAAGCTAGATTAGAAGCTATGAGAATGCAAGTGTTAGCAACTGGTAAAATCTCATTTAACAACAACGGAGTAGGTCAAGAGTTTGATTATGGAGTTAAAGACTCTATGAAAGGGACTGTTGGAACAAAATGGACTGAAGCAGCAGCAACTCCACTAGCGGATATTGAAAAAGCTATTGAAGCTATGGAAAATCAAGGTAAGAAAGCAGAAATTCTTATCATGACTCAAAAAACTTTTGGTTTAATCAGAAAAGCAGATTCAACTATTAAAATCGTTAAACCGTTAGCACCTAAAGGAGCTACAGTAACAAATACTGAACTAACTGAATACCTTTTAGATGCACACGGTGTAAAAGTTGAAATTAAAAACGATACATTCGTAGATGATGATGGACTTGCTAAAAAATTCTATCCAGAAGGTTATGTATCATTCATTCCTAACGCTACTTTAGGTAAAACAGTATTCGGTACTACACCAGAAGAATCTGATTTATTAGGTGGGAATGTTGCTGGAACTGAGGTAAAACTTGTAAACACAGGGATTGCTATTACTACTCAAAAACTAGTTGATCCTGTCAACGTACAAACTAAAGTATCTATGATTGCTTTACCATCATTCGAAAGATTAGATGATGTGTATATGTTAGATATCGAACCTTAGGAGATAATTTATGGATAGAGATTTAGTATTAGATAACGTTAAAGAAGATTTAGATATTCGTGATACTCTACAAGATACTATCCTAAATAGACTTATTGATAAGGTTATTGACCATTTCAAATTCACTTATAAGCAAGATGAAATTGAAAATAAATACAGGTTCATTATTGAAGATTGTGTTATTAAAAGATTTAACAGACGTGGTGCTGAAGGTGCTACGTCTGAATCTGTTGAAGGTCACTCTGTTAACTATGAGACTTTTTTAAATGAGTTCGCCCCTTGGGATGAAATGTTAAGAGAAGACTTCAAGAAAGAAAAATCAAAGAAAGGTCAATTATTAATATTCTAATGAGATATTCAGAAAGAGCGATTTTAAAGCTAGTAGATAAAAACGAGTATGATTATGAAACAGGAGAACATGTCTATAAAGAACTCTATTCAGATATTGTTGCATGCTTCACAATGGATCTAGGACTTGGTAAGTCAGTTCAGATTTTCGGAGATTATAACAAACAAAGAAAGGTTATATTTCTGAAAAATGCTTATAATAAGCCGTTTAACGTTGTTGAATATCGTGGTAAACGATATATACCAACAGCAGATAAGCAACTTAGTAAAGCTTTTTATCTTGAAAGGGATGATAGCGATGGGACTGAAGATACATGGCATAAAAAAATTAAAGATTGATTTAAAAGACAATTCACAAATGAGACTAGTAAAAGAAATTGTGAAGAAAAACGGAGCAAGTTTAAATCAACAAATGGTTAAGAATGCAGTATTCAAAGGTGGATATTCTAACGGAGATACCAGAAGAAGTATCAATATCTTAATAGAAAAAGGAGGATTAATGGCAAGGGTTAAACCTACTACTAAATACTCTCCTTACGTTGAATATGGTACACGTTTTATGGATAAACAACCGTTTGTTAAACCTGCTTTCCAACAGGTTAAAAAAGAGTTCGTTAAAGACTTGAAAAAATTAGTATGATAAAAACTAGAGAACAAAGTATTTTTGATGAAGTATTTAAAATATGTAAGAATTTAGGTTATAAAGTCTATGATTATAAACCGATGAATGAAGTGCCTTATCCGTTTGTAGAAATGGAAGATACATCTGTTAGTTATGCGATCAATAAAACGGATGTAAAAGGAAATGTCACTCTCTCATTATCAGTGTGGGGGTTACAGACAAAACGAAAAGAAGTATCTACTATGGCAAATGCTATATTAGAAAAATGTTTGAGAATAGAACATACAGACGGGTATTCGTGGAGTTTAAATATTAATTCAAGCAATATTAGAATACTTGATGATAGAACAACAGTAACACCTCTTAAAAGGGCGGTTATTGAATTAGAATTTAATTTAAGATAAGGAGATAATAAATGTCAGAAGCAACAAAAACTTATGAAGCTAAAAAGGGTATAGATATTATTCTTTTATATCGATTTTTAAAGAACGCTAAAACAGAAGCGGCTTTTAAATTAGCTTTCCAGACTGAACACAGTAATGAAATCAGTAGAAATGCTGATGCACAAAAAACTAAAGATGGAAACATCCAAAATTTAGGTCCAGTTGAGTATGAATTTTCGGCGAAGTCAATCGTAGCTAAAGGTGACAAGCATATCGAGGAATTAAGAAATGCATTAATCGATGGTGATATCATTGAAATTTGGGAAATTGATAAAGCTGAGAAAGATACATCTGGAAAATATAAAGCTACTTACTATAGAGGATATGTAACTAAATTCGGTACTAATCCTAATTCAGAAGATAGTGTAGAGTTAGAACTTGAATTTTCAATCAATGGGGTTGGGAAAACAGGTTATGCAACATTAACTGATGAGCAAGCTAAAGTAGTTCAGTATGTGTTTAAAGACACTACTGTTGATACAACACAAGAATAATTAAACAAAGCTAACTGGTAGAAATACTGGTTAGCTATTTTTTTGGAGGATAAAACAATATGCAATTAAGATTAAACGAAAATAAAACAGTAGACGTAAAATTCGGAGTTGGTTTTGTACGTGAGTTAGATAAAAACCATCCACTAGAAGCTAAAGGAATTAAGCTTGGTATGTCTTTAAGTATGAAAATACCAGAAATTCTAGGTGGAGATGTGGCAAGTTTATCTGATGTTCTATATGCTGGAACATTTTTAGAAAAAGAAAGACCAACACAAACTGAAATTGATAACTTTATTGATGAACATGAAGATATCGAAGCTTTATTTGATGAAGTAATCAAAGCACTAGAAGAAAGTAATGCGGGAAAGAGAATTCTGAAACAGAACAGAGAAACTCTGAAAGAAGCATAAACTCTAAAAACTCCAAAGAAACATACGAAGAAATAATAGTAAATTGTGTAAGGTATCTAGGTATCACAAGTATGTATGAAATAAATATACTCACTCTTAATCAATATAACATACTGATGAAAGGTGCGAAGTTAAGGTTGTTAGATGAAGAACATTTAATTCACAAGCAAGCATGGTTAAATCGTATAGTTAAACGAACAGAGACGAAAGGTAAACAAGAAGTATATGTGTACGGAAGTTTTAAAGACTTTTTCGACTACGAGAAAGAGTATAGAGAAATAACTGGTGAAATAGTACCTACTATCAAAGATGAAGAATTAAGCAATTTACTATTAAAAGCAAATATGTAGAAAGGAGAATAAAATATGGCAGAACAATATTCAGTAGAAGCGATATTATCTGCGGTTGATAAAGGCTTTACTCATACGTTAGATGCTATTAACGAAAAACTAGATAAGTTCGATGCTAAAGCTACTAAAAGTGAACAAAGCGGACAGAAAATCGGCGGTACATTCAAAGCTATGGCATTAGCAAATTTAGCGGCAGGAGCCATTACTAAAGTAACTGGTGATATAGGTAGCTTGATTAGTGAGTCGTTTAAAGCATCCGATGCAATGGACAAGTTCAGAAGTACAATGCAGTTCGCTGGATTAGATAATAGTGCTATAGAGAAGAGTGCAGCAAGTGTAAGGAAGTATGCAGACGATACTGTATATGACTTAGACACAATAGCAAATACTACCGCTCAATTAGCAGCAAACGGTATTAAAGACTATGACGGACTGACACAAGCGGCAGGAAACTTAAATGCGGTTGCTGGTGGTAATGCTGACACTTTTAAATCAGTGGCCATGGTAATGACTCAGACAGCTTCTGCTGGTAAATTAACTGGTGAAAACTGGAGACAGTTATCAGATGCAATTCCTGGGGCTAGTGGAAAAATTCAAGAAGCATTGAAGAAAAACGGTGCTTATACTGGAGATTTTAGAAAAGCATTAGAGCAAGGGAAAATTAGTGCTGATGAATTTAATAAAGCTATTATGGATTTAGGTATGACAGACGTTGCAAGAGAAGCGGCAACCTCTACTAAAACTATTGAAGGTGCAGTAGGGAATATGCAAGCAGGTATTGTCACGAAAATTAATGAAATAATAGATGCCATCGGTAAGGATAAGATCACTGGGATTATAAATAGTATAGGTGAATTTGTAACAGGTGGATTAAGTGTGTTAAAAACAGTTATACCGCCGATTGTTAGTGGAATAACTAGTTTATTTAGTGTGTTAAGTGAAAACAAAGCTATTGTGGTTGCTTTGACTGGTGCGTTTATCGGGTTTAGAACAGCTTTAATGATAACCTCCGCAATAGAAGCGGCAAGAGCAGCATTAACAGCTTTTAAAACAGCACAACAAGCAGCAACAATAGGTCAAGCGGCTTTAAATGCAGTTATGGCGATTAATCCATTTGTACTTATTGCAGCAGCAATTACAGCGCTAGTCGCTTTAATTATTTATCTATGGAACACTAACGAAGGTTTTAGAAATGCGGTTATAGCTATTTGGGAAGCTATCAAACAAGCGTTTATTACAGCTTGGGAAGCTATCAAAACAGCTTGGAGTGCTTGCAGTGCTTTCTTCAGTACATTGTGGGAAGGTATCAAAACTGGAGTACAAACTGTGATTGATTGGATTGTTCAAACTTGGAATAGTGCAGTAGCTTTATTACAAGTAGTATGGACGGCTATTTCTACTGGTGCTACAGTAGCTTGGAACTTTATTGTCACTTCAATAATGACTATAGTTCAACCGTTTATTACATCTTTTATTAGTGCGTGGAACATTTTAAAAGAAGGTATCAACGCAGTTTGGGAAGGTGTCAAAATGATATTTCAAGGTGCTTGGGAATTCATCAAAGCTATTGTGTTAGGAGCGGTGCTAATCGTAATTGATTTAGTAACAGGTAACTTCACAAAACTTAAAGATGATTTACAAATGATTTGGGATGCGATAAAAAACGCTATTCAAATGGTTTGGGAAGGTATAAAAACAGTAGTTTTAACTATTGTTACTACTCTTATATCTTTACTAATAAATGCTTGGGAAGGCTTAAAAAATGGTTTAGTTGCTATTTGGAATTTCTTATCAACAACAGCTTCAACTGTTTGGAATGCACTTAAAACAGCAGTCACAACAATTGTAACTGGACTAGTTAACGGAATTAAAGCGTTGTGGGAGGGGTTTAAATCTTTCTTTACAGGTTTAATAAATTCTGTTCAAAGTATTGCAGTAAACACATGGAATTCTATTAAGTCAAGTGTAGTAAGCATTATTCAAGGATTGGTTAATGCTGCTCAAAACGCTTGGAACACATTCAAAAGTAATGTTCAAAGTTTAGTGAGTAATGTTACAAACATCTTTAATACATTAAGAAATATCAATCTAGCGGATATCGGACGTGCTATCATGAACGGATTTTTAAACGGTTTAAAATCTGCTTGGGAAAGTGTAAAAGGTTTTGTTAGTGGAATAGCTGGATGGATTAGAGATCATAAAGGACCGATTGAAGTTGATAGACGTTTATTAATTCCTGCTGGTAATGCAATTATGGGCGGACTTAATAGAGGTTTAGATAACGGATTTGATAAAACTATGGCAAAAGTACAAAGTATCACAGGTGCTATTGAGTCAAGATTTAATATTAATCAAAGTAAAGCTTTAAACGTTGAAAATACTATCAGTTCACAACCTATGGTAATTACATTCAAATTAGGTAATAAAGACTTTAGAGCCTTTGTGAGTGATATTAATCAAGTTAACGGTGAAGCGATACAATTAGAAGAAGTTTATTCAATTTAGGAGGAGTGTAAATGTACAATTTTATTAATACTAATGAAATAGGAGAGCAATTACACTCTTCTATTCAAACTATATTTAACGGTGTAAATATAGATACAAATTTAGAAGGTTTTCGAACGTTAGCGGTAAGTGGTCGAGGTTTGTTAAGTAAAAATATAAACTCAACTGATATTCCAGGGACTGACGGAAAATATTTTCTATATGGCAATTTAGAAGTCAGAGCTATTGTAGTTAAATTCCAGTTAAAGGCAACGACTAACGAAGAGTTTAGACAGAAATTCAATAGACTAAATATGTTATTACAAACTGATGAACCAAAAATATTAAAATTCACAGATGAACCAGATTATTCGTATAAAGCTATCTTGCAAAAAGGTAACGACATAGAAGAAACATCAAATAGTGTGGTATCAACATTTACTTTCCTGTGTTTAGATCCGTATAAATATAAAGAGACTGATAAAGATACAGGAGTAAACAGTGTTAATATAACTAAATTACCTAACAATAGAAATGAATTCACACCAGAATTGATTAAGGTGATTGTAAATAGTGTTAGCGATAAGATTATCATTAAAAATCAAACCACTACTAAAAAGATAATAATTAATCATACTTCTTTTGCCGTTGGTGATGTGCTTGAGATTGATTTGAACAAAGATTATCCGTTGAAATTAAATACAATGGCAAGAAGTGAATTAATTGATTTTGTAGAAAGTGATTTTGATTTCACAGTGAAACAAGGTGATGTAATTACTTGCAGCAACAGTCGAGTGTTAGAAATTCATACGAAAGAGAGGATGTATTAATGAAATTATTTCTGTTTAACAACGATGAAAAGCTAATAGGAACAGTAAGTCCGTTAGAAGGTATTCAGAACGAAGAAATAAATAAAATACAAACTATAGAATGTACTGTGGTGTATTCTGAATTAATTGAGAAAGCCTCTTACATAGGACATAAAGATTATTCTGACAATAGAATATTCCATCTGTATAAAATAGATCATGTAACAAAAACTAGCACTACTGATGTAAAAATAGTTGGTGTACATACTTTCTTTGACGACATGGAAAGTGATGGATATGTTAAGGATTTCAGACCAACTAATAGAGAATTAGTAGGAGTACTAACAACTATTTTAGATGGTTCACGTTGGCAACTAGGAACTGTTAACATACAACGTAAATATACAGGGAATTTCTACTATGTGACACGTAAAGAAGCAATAAGTAAGCTAATTGAAGCTACACAGATTGAGATTAAGCCCCGTTTAGAATTTAGTCGAGGTAAAATCACAGGAAGATATTTAGATGTATTCACTAGACTAGGAGCAAGAAACGGTAAAGTATTTGTTCACGGTAGAGACTTACTAACAGTTAGTGAGAAGAAGTCACAAGGTGCTATTTATACAGCCGTTGTTGGTCGTGGTAAAGGTGAAGAGACTGACACAGGTGGTTATGGTCGTAGGATATCATTTAAAGATGTTGAATGGCGAAGAACAAGCGGTCAACCTGTTGATAAACCAGTAGGTCAAGAATACGTAGAAATATCTGCTATGACTAGATTATACGGTTTTGAAAAAGGTACTAAACCACGTATAAAAATTGTTGAATTTCAAGATGAAACAGACAAAGAAAAACTATTAAGGCTTTCTTATGAGTGGCTTGAAAAAAATAGTAGAATGCAAGTAGAGTATAGTGCAAAAGTATTGAATGTTGGTAATCTTGAATTAGGTGATACTGTTGGAATATTTAATCCTAAACTAGGTATTAAGTATGAAACAAGAGTATTCAAGGTTAAACGTAATTTAGTTGACAATAAACTAACTGAATTTGGAATAGGTGATAAGGTGACTACATCTCCGTTCAGTAGAACTATTGAATTAGCTAAAGAGATGAAGAACTTTCAAGACGACACAGTTTATTGGCTTGATAAGATACGTGAAAGACTATCTGATAAGTTAATTAATGAAGATGGTTATAATTACGATTTAAAAGCTGATAATGAGTATAAAGTACCTGCTGGTTACTATTCTTTTGATAAACCTATTGATCAAAACCCAACTAAAGTAGTTTATATGGGAGCTGGTAAAATTGCTATAGCTGACAGTAAGAAACCTACTGGAGAATGGAACTGGAAAACATTCCTTGATGGAAGAGGAGCAACACTAGATTTAATTAATACTGGTGTGTTAAAAGCTGGTCGTATTCAATCTGCTGACGGTCGAAGTTACTGGGATTTGGACACAGGAGAATTCCATATGGAACAAAGTGCCATTAATGAAGCGGTAAAAACAGCAGTAAGTGGCAAAGTTCAAGAAATAGTAGGAGAAGTCAAAAAAAACTTACCTACTAAAGAAGAATTAAAAGGTAAGAGTTCTTACTTACATAAAAAATACAGTGATTATCCAGACGGTAGAAATATGAGTGATAACTCAACATTAAAATATATTGGTATATACACAGGTGATAAAGAACAAGCACCTACTAACGCTAGTGAGTATTCATGGACTAAGATTAAGTCGGACGGTAAGCTATACAAAGCTTATTCTAATAGCTTAAACGGGCTTGATTTTACGCTTGTTGAACCAGATGAAAATGCTAAGTTATTTGCTAAAAATAGACCACGTGTAAACATCGTTAACAACAACGATATTAGCGATATATGGCAAGCTAATATGTTTTTAAGCTTCAAACCGAACACTAAATATACTTTGACAGCACGTGCTAAAGGAAATAGTAACAAGTTGTGGGCTTATTTTAGAAATAATAAGACTAATACTCAATACAGCTGGGGTCAATTAGAGTTCAGAGGACTGGAAACTAAGTCAATCACACTCACAACTACTAATGATGTTGAGGATGTGTTATTTAAGTTTGTGTTAGTGCCTGAGGATGAAGACTGGACAGGAATTCAAATTGACTGGTTTGCGATTTATGAGGGGGATAAACGTTACAGCGATTATCCAGTAAACGAACCAGCACAGTATCATAAATACAGATATTTTGGATACGTGTTTAAAGAAGGCACACCAGTAGCAAGTGATTTTGAATGGTTCGACTTACAGCAAACATCAATTACAAATGATAAATACACACATATTGTATATTCAGATAATGCTGATGGAAGTAATTTCGGTCGTGAACCTAAGAAGTACATGGGAGTTGCAAGGACTACATCTCCAACACAACCAACAGATAAGACTGCTTATAAGTGGTTTAAAGTTAAGGGTGAGGACGGTGTGAGTAACTACATTCATCGTAAGTATAGTGATTATTCAAACGGTGCTAATATGAGCGACAATTCCAACTTGAAATACATCGGTATTTATACAGGAAATAGTGCCACTCCTCCAACAACAACAAGTGCTTATTTGTGGTCGAAAATCAAAGGTGAGGACGGAGCAAACGGAACTCCTGGAGTTAAAGGTGCTGACGGAAGAACACCTTATTTCCACACAGCATATTCTAACAGTGCTACTGGTGACAGAGATTTTAGCACAACTAACAGTACTGGTAAGCAGTACATCGGTACTTACAGTGATTTTGAAGTGGCTGATAGTACTGATTATAGGAAATATAAGTGGGTTAAGATTAAGGGGGAAGACGGACATACCTTAACAGCTGACCTACGTTTTGAAGGTAGATATATAAATTCAATCACAACTGATGTTAAGGTGTATTTAGAAGTATACTACGACGGACAAAAGGTTGATAGTGGATTTGATTTAAGGTTAAAAGATAAAGGCGGAACAAGAACTGATTGGAGTGACTTTTGGAATGCTAATGTAAATAATGGACTTGTTGGAATTAATAATAGTTGGAAGAACGGTAATCAAAACGGACAACCACTAGAATTAATAGCGTTAGTAACTTACAAAGGCTTAAATACCATTGCCAACGCTAGAATGGAAAACGTTCCAGATATAGTTGAGATTAAAGAAATCACTAAAAAATACAAGACGTTTGAAAGTACTATTAACCAGTTCAACTCAACAATAGGTGAGGTTAAATATCAAACTTTAGCAAACGAAGAAAACAGAAATTTAATAATCGGTAGTAGATTACTTTCAGACAGCGAGTACAATGTGTTCGGTAAAAAATGGGACGGAACATCTCAAGTCGGAATATATACAGAAATCAGACAAAGCACTTCAAACGAGATACGCTTTTTATACGAAGGTAACACTTATTTATATGTTATTTCAGAACATAACAATAATAGAGTATGGCAAGGCATTGGATTTAACTTATCCGTTAACAAAATTCGTAAAGGTCAACAATTCACAATAAAAATACCATTTTATTATTTAACAAACCACGAAAACAACGAAGGGATTTATGTTGAAATAAAAAATCACAAGACAGGTTCATCTTTATGGCGCACTAGATTAGATGACATCGATATTCATGGTGACACTTGGGATGTGCGAGCATATCTATTTACTGCTGATAGAGATTTTGAAACTAGTGAGTATTCATTCTGGATATACGCTGTTAGAAATGGTGGTTTTTGTATTTCAACACCTTACATGTGTGAAGGTAACAAAATGTTTTCAAAATATTCTCCAGCACCAGAAGATGTTCATTTACAGAATTCAAGAATTGAAAGCTCAATTAAACAGACTAAAGATGAAATAGATTTAAAAGTTAGTAAAGATAATGTAATAGCATCTATTAACGCTAGTGTGGAGACAACAGGAGAAGGACCTAATCAAGGTGTGGTTAAAATCAATGCTGATAAGGTTGATATAAGTGGAGTGTTGAGTGCATATACTGGTAAGATAGGTGGATTTAGAATAGGTTACAACCCTAACGACCACGGTTTTTGGTTGACTGGGCAATATAATTTTGATTGCGGAATGAACCCTGGGACCAACGCTGGTAGTAGAGGAGCTCAACTTTGGGCAGCTTGGGGGGATAATTGGACATCTTCTGGACCTAATGCTTGGTGGGTAAACGCACAAGGAGTTATGACTTGTAAGAATACGCCAGTTTTTGCCAAAGGAATGGCTGTTCACGGTGGAGTAGTTCACTATAGCAAAGGAACTTACACTTATTCTCCAAATATTAAAAAAATATATATGGAAGAAGAAAACGGTAAAACTTGGATAAGATACTATGTAGGATCAGTTGGCCCGAAAGATGATGAACTAGCACAATATTGGAATTATGTAACCATGAGTGGTTCGGACAAACGTTACAAATCAAACATCAAACCGACAGAAGTTAACGGATTAGAAATAATAAATAATCTGAAATGCTACGATTATGATATTAAATTGCCACACGAAAAAGAAAAGCATATCAACTGTGGGATAATGGCTCAAGATGTTGAAATTCACATGAATGAAGCACATTTAGTTTATCCAAACGGTATTCAATCTTATACACCTTTTGAAATGATACCTTATTTAATTAAAGCTATCCAGGAGCTATCTCAAGAAAACACCAACCTAAAATCACAACTAAAATCAATGAATGAAAGACTAACTAAACTGGAGGATAAAATCAATGGCAACTTATAAGAAAAACTATGCACGTGCTACTTATGATAGTAACGGAGCAGTACTGATAACCATTGTTAGTATTTTTAGTACTAGTGGTGGAACTGTAATTGAAACCACTTTAAAAGGAGACCATTTAAGCAAGTCAGAAGATGAAATAGTACAGCTAGCATTAGAGCAGTTTTATCAAGATACATATCCTAATAAAGCTGAGAATGAACGATTTACTAAAGTTGATGAAAAACTTAAGCAAGTAGACACTAAACTAGCTGAAATGGATAAAATGAAAAAGGAACTTGATGTTACACAAGGTTCTTTAATGGATTTAATAACACAAATGAGTGGAAGTTTGGAGGCTGAACACCATGAAGATAATTCACAACCTAAAAATACAACTGAAGGAGGTGACAGTAATGATGGCAATGCTATTCGCAATTAATATAGCAAAAGGGAAAAGAACATTTTCTCAAGTACCTAAATTCCTTAAAGATAAAGTCAGAGAATGCTTAATCGATATGGATTTAGAACATCTAGCTAAAGAGGGGGCTTAAAGCCCTCTTTTATTTTGCAAAGAAAGGAGACATAATGCTGGAGAATATTTTATTTATCGTATCACAAATTTTAACAGTTGTGATTTTACCTGCTGTTAAATGGTGGTTGGATAAAGGCAATAAACAACTTGTGGGACAAATAGAAAGCTTAAATAAGGAAGTAAAGAAAACACAAACTCAAGTTGAGGAAGTAACACAAATAGGGTTACAAAATAGGAGTTCAAATAAAAGCATAATGTCTTATCGACTTCATAAGGAGTTTGGAGAAGCCTTAATTAAAGGTTACACAACTGCTGAAGACTTTGAGGAATTATCTGGACTTTATGCAAATTATAAAGAAATAGGCGGAAATGGGAAGATTGAAGCCTTGTATAACAGATATAGAAAGTTACCTATTAGAAAGGAGTAACGGATGAAAAAATTAATTAAATTAGATTTCAATAACACAACAAAAGAACGTAAAACTGAGGATAGCTATTCAGAACTTTATTCTTATGACAAAAATAACGGATCATTTGAGTTTGAGATATTAAATGACACTCTAACAACAGAACAAGTTACAGCTTTATTCAAATTTACTGAAAGTAATAAAGTATGGAAGACTACTGGAACGGTAGAAGGAAACAAAGTACATGTGACTTTTGACACTACTTTAATAACTCAAAATGAAACGGTAATTTGTTATCTTTACTTTGACGAAGAACAAAGGACTTCAGACACATTCAGATTTAAGTTTAAAGTAAAAGTATCTGAAATTGATAAAATGGGACGTTACGAAGTCAAAGAAAGATTTATCAACAATACTGTTATTGTTGACAGATTAGACGTTGTAACAAAAGACGAACTTAAAGAAGCGTTAAAAAATGTTGGTGGTGTGGCAACAGAAGGACTACTGACAGAAGTTAAGGCTGAAGAACTTTACGCTAAGAAGTCAGAAGCAGTAGATAATACTAATTTTGAGTTAGTAAAGAACAGAGTACTTGCATTAGAACTTAAGACTGACAAGGATACTGTTTATGACGATAGCGAAGTAAAAGAAAGACTTACAACGCTTGAGAATAAACCACCTGTAGACTTATCTGGATATGCCACTAAAGAAGAATTAAGGACTGTTAGTGGTAGTCAACCATTAGCTGACAACCTTGTAACTAAAGAGGAACTAGAGAACAAACACTATATTTCTGATGTAAGCAATTTAGCTACTAAGGAAGAGTTAAACGAAGTTAGGAACGGTCAACCAACAGTTGACAATTTAGTCACTAGAGATGAATTAGAGAGTAAAGGATATGTAAAAGATTTATCAGAATATGCTAAGAAGTCAGAACTATACAACGATAGCGATTTAAAAGCACGTGTTGAGGTTTTAGAACAAAAGACTGACAAAGACACCGTTTATGACGATGCACCTCTTAAAGAACGTGTAACGGCTCTTGAAAGCAAAGCTATTGAAGGTGGAGCTTATGACGATAAACCTATTAGAGATAGATTAGATGTGTTAGAAGCTAAACATGATAATGACACAATATACGACGATACAGAAGTAAAAAGACGACTTACTGAACTTGAAGGTAAACCAGTTCTTGATACTTCTGTTTTTATTACCGAAGAAAAATTAAATAATAAAGGTTATCTTACTCAACATCAATCTTTAGAAAATGTAGTTACTAAAGAAGAGTTAGAAAGTAAGCATTATGTAACTGAAGAAGAATTAAATAACAAAGCTTATTTAACATCACACCAAGATTTAACACCTTATGCTTTAAAATCTGAAATACCGCAACCATACAATGACAGCCTACTTACAGACCGTGTTACAGCATTGGAAAGTAAAGCTATAGAGGGCGGTGCATATGATGATAGTGATTTAAGAAATAGAGTAGTAGCTCTAGAAGGTAAAGAAGATAAGGACACTAAATATGATGATACTGATTTAAAAAATCGTGTTACAACGCTTGAAAATAAACCACCTCTTGACACTTCTGAATTTGTTACTAATCAAGCGCTAGAGAGCAAAGGATATATTAAAGATGTAAGTAACCTTGTGACTAAAGATGAATTAGAGAACAAGCACTATCTAACACAGCATCAACCTTTAGATAATTTAGTTACTAAAGAAGAACTTAACAGTAAAGGATATGTCACGGGTGAAGAGCTTAACAGTAAAGGTTATTTAACTGAACACCAAAACATTTCACATCTAGTGACTAATGATGAATTGAATAGTAAAGGATATATTACTGAAGAAGTATTAAACGGTAAAAACTATCTAACAGAAGATGTATTAAACACTAAAAATTATTTAACTCAACATCAAGACTTATCAAGCCTTGTGACTAAGCAAGAACTAGAGAATAAGCACTACTTAACCGAACACCAACCACTTACACACCTTGCTACTACTAGCGATTTAGAAGCATTAAGAAATATTGCTGCTAGTAAGTCAGAATTAAGTAAAAAACTTGATACTACTGAATATAATACATTTAAAAATACTGTTGTGACTAAAGATGAATTGGCTGAGAAAGGATACATTTCTGATTTATCAAATTATGTGACTAAACAAGAGTTACACGAAGCGACTGAGATTGATTATTCAAACATTGTCACTACAGATGAATTAGAGCCTTACGCTAAAAAGTCAGAATTACCAACACCTTACAACGATACAGCATTAGTTAGTCGTGTTAGTGCTCTTGAAAGTAAGCCTACTTCTAATCAATACGAAATTCACGGCACAGGAATGCCAAATGGAGTTGTAACTGCTGAAATAGGCACAACATACGTTGATAAAAACAAAACTAACGGTGCATTAAAATGGATTAAGACTACTGACAGTGGAAATCAAGGTTGGGAAGTTTTAATAGGTGATACTGGTTGGAGAACGTTAAATAGCGTCTCTAGAGCAGGCAATTCGTTCATTAAAATCAGACGAGTAAACAATCTTGTTACTTACCAGTTCGGAGGTCTTCAGTGGGGTTGGTTTGGAGTAGGTAGACGTAACGGCCCAGGATTTTTAAGACACAATAGCAGTGGAGATAAAGGGGCTAAAGTTGTTGCTCCTAACGGAATTCCCGAAGGCTTTAGAAGCGAAAATTCACTTGTAGGACCAACTTATGACGATAAGGGTAGACCTTACGGAATTTGGTATCTAGGAGGAAAATCTGACTTAAATTTCATTCAATTCACATTCAATGACCCTATCCCAACTGACCGAGATATCGGAGATATTCGAGTAAGTGCAATCTCTTATTTAACAGCTGACCCATGGCCAACACAATTACCATAATTTTAGGAGGACAAATAAATGGAACAATTAGAATTTTTAAAACCGGCATTAGTATTCTTAATAGTAACACTGCTTGGAATGTTAGGTAAGTTTTTAAAGGAATCAAAATTCTTCCCTAATGAAATGATACCTAACTTTCTAGGAGTGTTAGGAGGACTGATAGGAATTATCCTATTTAAAGATGCAACAGCGATAACACTTGGAGTTGGTGCGGTTGGTGTGCATCAAATTTACAGACAAACTGTAAAAAACAACTCAGAAATTGATAATTCAGAGAAATAATGATATAATTTAATATATCAATCCCCTGTTCCTATATAGGCAGTTACGACTGACACAGGGATTCTTTTTGTGGGTGTCAACGAAGAGTTGAGAAAAACGCAGAAAAGTTAAGAAAAACGTAGAAGACTAGGTTTTATAATCTAGTCTTTTTATATTAATTTAAAGGAGGATAAATAATGGTATTACTAAAGAAAATACTAGATTTTCTAAAATCTGAAGTTAACAAACTTCATGATTTTGACGGATACTATGGCAGTCAGTGTGTGGACTGGATAAACTACTACTTATGGACGTTCTGGAAGATAAGACTGTTCGGAAATGCTATTGACTTACTGAACAATGCTAAAGAACAAGGCTTACAAGTTATATACAACGCTCCTGGGGTTAATCCTAAGGCTGGAGATGTGTTTGTTATGGAAGTGCCAACGCATCCTTATGGACATACAGGGGTTGTTATTGAAGACAGTGACGGATATACGATTAAGACTATTGAACAGAACATTGACGGAAACGCAGATGCTTTAACTGTTGGAGGCCCAGCACGATATAACGAACGTGATTTTACTGGTGTAATCGGCTGGATAAGACCGCAAATTGATTATTCACAGGAGGAAACAGAAATGACTTATACTGAAGATACTACTTATTTAAGACAAACACCTCAAGTAGGTGTCGCACCATATCGACAAGTGCACGCTCACTCAACTGGAAATCCTAATAGTAAAGCTAGTGGAGAAGCTACTTACATGTTAAATAAAGACCTAAGCGATGGGTTCTACACTCACGTTGTTGGGAATGGTAAAGTCTACCAAACAGCTTACGTAGGACAAGGTGCATGGGATGTTGGTGGAGGATGGAACAATGAGACTTTCGCAGCAGTCGAACTTATAGAAAGCCACCGAACTTATGAAGAGTTTAGGGCGGATTATGAAATCTACATCCAACTACTAAGAGATTTAGCTAATCAAGGTGGTATCCCTGTTACAGTTGATACTGATAGTTTAGAGGGAATTAAAACGCATTATTACTGCACAAATAACCAACCTGACAACGTTTCAGACCACATAGATCCTTACCCTTATTTAGCAAAATGGGGAATCTCTAAGGAGCAATTCAAGAAAGATGTTGAAACTGGTATTATTTCTAACGCACCAACTAAGGTTGAATTAGATGTACTTGATAGTAATACTAACCTAGACAATAGGGAGCAACCTTATTATCGTGGATACCTAAACGAAGACTACTACCTAGAAACTGAACCTAACGCAAATAGTGCGGATAAGGAATTCATGGCAAAAGGTACTGAAGTATATGTGTATGAGAAAAAGAACGGCTGGAGTAGAATTGGTTCAAATACTAGCAGTCAATGGCTAGAGGATGAATATTTAGTTGAAGCTAGTGTATTCTAAATTGATTTAAAAATAAATTTGTGTTAAAATAAATTTGTCCTTTCAACCTACAAATTACGAAGGATAAAAACACTTACAACGCCCTCACTTTAGTGGGGGCTATTTTTTATGCGATTTTTTAAAAAGTTTTAAAATAACTCTTGACTTTATACCTAATATTAGGTATAATTAATAATGTAAAGAACAGGAGGACAAGACAATGACTAAAAAACACATCTTCACAACAGCACACAAAATCGCAAAAGGAATTGTAAAAGAAGTAGGGAACTACCAACTAGCTTTACAAATGGCTTTAAAAGAAGTTTACAGACAAATCAAAACTTATGACAAAAAACGTTTTGGAACACAAGCTATTTCAAGTGCTATCTACAAATTAAGTACTAGCAATGAAGATAAAGCTTTCGACAGAGAAAGCGAAAATTACATCCACGGAGTTGCTAAATGGTTCTATCACAAAGAATTTACAACAAAACAACGTCAAGCATTAATCAAAATTGAAGATGAAGTTATTGTCAAAGAAACTGAGAAAGCTTATAAAATAGCATTCTTTACTGAGTATGGACTTTTTGAAAAATGGATTCCAAAAAGTTGCTTTAAAAAAGAACACACAAACGTTACATTTGCATACTAGGAGGTAGCTTAATATTATAGATCAAGCAATTAAACAAATAGAAGAATTATTCAATAGTGATTTAACAGATTATAGAATTTCAAAAGATACTGGAATAACATTAAGTGTTATTCAAAAGTATAGAAATGATACAAGCAAATTAGAAAATATGACGTTGAAAATCGCAAAAAAATTAATTAAATACACGGAGGAAATAAAATGATAAATAAAATAAAAGAATTTGTAGGAAATGAAAATTTTGAAGTTATAATTGAACTAGTTTATACAGATGGAGAATTTCAATCAAGTGTTGATTATTTAAAAACAAGTGATATAACTGAAGCTGTTGGAGATTATAAAACAGTGAATAATGGGTCGTTGTTAAGATATTTTGAATGTAATCACTCATTGTTTTTAAAATCTCTTAACAGAAGCATGTTACATATTGTAGCTAAGTATTTGACGGTTAAAACAGAAACAGGACGATTTAAAATAATTGATGAACAACATTTCGACGTAGAAAACTATTAATTTCAACTTGATTTTATAAATTATTCATTGTATAATGAAATTACATTTTTTCAAGAATAAGAAGTAGAAGGTTTTGAGAGATGTGTAAATTTTGAATTTTAAAAGACAATCTTAAATTAAGGTTGTCTTTTTTTCGTGGGGAAAATTTAGGGAAAAAGTATCTAAATACTTGTTGAAATCTGTTATATTTTTGAATATTTCTATTATATTTTGAAATACACTAAATATACTCTGATATATTGGTAAATACACTTTTTATACGCCTGTTATCTTTTGTTATATTTCAAATATAGAGAAACGGCTATAAATAGTTATATTTGTCAGAAATAATATATAACTAAGGAGAAAATAATCTTGAAAACTTTTATTTTAAGTTTACAGCACGTACTAGCAATGTACGCGGGAGCGGTAATTGTACCGATAATTGTTGCTGGAGGTCTAGGTCTTTCAGCAGAGCAAACAACTTATCTAGTGTCAGTTGACATTTTTATGTGTGGGGTAGCAACATTTTTACAAGTGTATAAAGGTAAATTTACAGGAATTGGATTACCTGTTGTCCTTGGATGTACTTTCACAGCTGTTGCGCCGATGATAGCTATAGGAAATAGCTCAGGTTTACCAACTATGTATGGAGCGATTTTTGTTTCAGGATTAGTGGTAGTTGGAATAGCACCATTTTTCGCTAAGGTGGCTAAGTTATTCCCACCTGTTGTTACTGGTAGTGTTGTAACAATTATAGGTATTACATTAGTACCAGTTGCTATGAACTATATTGCAGGAGGACAAGGATCTAAAGATTTTGGAAATCCCAAAAATATCATATTGGCATGTATTACGCTTGCAATTATTTTAGTAATATATAAATTTACTACTGGATTTATTCAATCAATAGCTATTTTATTAGGTTTAGTATCAGGAACCGTTATTGCTAGTTTTATGGGGATGGTAAGTTTAACAGAAGTTACTCAAGCAGGTTGGTTCCAACATCCAACACCGCTTAAGTTCGCTAGTTTCGAATTCAATATAAGTGCGATTTTAACATTTGTTATAGTTGGAATAGTTAGTATGATTGAATCGACTGGTGTATATTATGCCCTAGGAAATATCTGTAATCAAGAGGTTAAAGAGCCTGATTTAAGAAGAGGATATTTAGCAGAAGGATTAGCGGTTATGATTGGATCATTAGTAAATGCATTTCCATATACTACTTATTCTCAAAACGTAGGTCTTGTACAAATTTCAGGAGTAAAAAGTAAAAAAGTAATGTATGTAATGGTACTGTTACTTTTAGTTTTTGGATCAATTCCTAAAATTGGTGCTTTAGCTACAATCGTACCTCAGCCAGTATTAGGTGGTGCAATGATTAGTATGTTTGGTATGGTACTTGCATATGGTGTAAAAATGTTAGGAAATACGGATTTTGCTAAACAAGAAAATCTTATGATAATTGCTTGTTCTGTTGGTTTAGGATTAGGTGTAACAACAGTTCCTATGGCATTTGCTCAATTACCAAGTTTTATCCGTATGTTTACTGATAGTGGTATTGTATTAGGAACAATTGTTGCGATTGTAATGAATTTAATTTTTAATAGAAAATCAAAACTTAAAAACAGCTAATTAATAGAGATAAATACTTTAAATCTAAATACTTTTATTAGAAAATAGAATAATAATGGACGGCTCAAGGAAGGTAAGATTTTTTAAAATCGTGATTTTTGAGTCGTTCTTTTTTATTTTTATATACCCTTAAAATCAATGTTATTTGTGTACAAAATATTGTAGATGTAGTATAATTTAATAAAGGTCAATTTTAGTCAATAAAGGAGGTGCTCTTATGAATAATAGTAATATGACTGATATACTTGAACAATATATTATGGGCTTATTTAACGAGGCTTCAGAAGATCATATAATTATAAAAAGAAGTAACGTTGCACAAAAATTTGACTGTGTACCATCTCAATTAAACTATGTAATAAAGACAAGATTCACACCAGAACACGGATTTATAATTGAGAGTAAACGAGGTGGAGGTGGATTCATCAGAATCACCAAAATAACTCTTCACGCAAATAAAGACTACATTGATTATTTAATTGAGACAGTAGAGAATGAGATTGTTGAAGTAGATGAAGCTATTAGATTAGCTAAAATACTACTGGATAAAGAGTATATCAATAAATTTGATTATAATCATTTTATAGACAGTTTAGAAATTGTTACAGCGGTGCATAATCAATTTTTAGATTGTATTGATGAAAATAGTGCTGAAGAAATGATTAATCAAACCAAAGCAAATATAAAGGATCTGACAATAAGGTTCTTAACAAATATAAAATATAATAAAAGGGGATGATGTTATGTATATAAGATTTAATGAAACAGCCCTTATGGTATTAACAACAGCAAAAGAAGAAGCAAATGATTTTGGAGTTAAAGCTGTAGGAACAGAACATTTATTATTGGCTATGTTGAGTATGCAAAATACTATATCTTGTAAGATGCTTAACAGGCATGGTGTTTACTATGATGATTTTAGAAAAAATGTAGTAGACTTTTATGAAGCAGAATTAGAGGGAACAGATTTTTATCGTAATGTTTTAATGAAAATAGATTATACAAATGGAGCAGTTAGAACGATAGAAAATAGTCAAAGATATGCAGATGATACTTCTAGTTTTGTTGTTACTAGTGAACACTTGTTATTATCTTTACTTGAAGAAGAGACTGGAACAGCAGTGCGTTTATTAACTGATAAATTAGGGATAAATGTCGATGGTTTAGTTGATGAGTTATTTGATTTAGTGAAAAAAAATCACGCATTGGTATCTAAATTGTATGAAGGATTTAAAAAAATTGCAGAATCTGAGAATAGTTCCTCAAAAACTAAAACATTAAATTCTTTAGCAAAAGATTTAACTAGAGATGCATTTAATAATAAATTAGATCCTGTATTAGCACGTGATAAAGAAATTACGCGTATGATCGAAATTTTAAATAGACGTACTAAAAATAATCCTGTATTAATTGGAGAACCTGGAGTAGGAAAAACAGCGATAGTTGAAGGTTTAGCAGAAAGAATCGTCTCGCAGAATGTTCCTAGTAATTTATTAGGAAAGAGAGTAATGGTATTAGATATGGGTACATTACTAGCTGGTACTAAGTATCGTGGTGAATTTGAAGAAAGATTAAAAAATATAATTGCAGAGATTGAAGATGCAGGAGATATTATTTTATTCATAGATGAAATTCATACGATTATCGGAGCTGGTGGTAGCGAAGGAAGTGCTGATGCATCAAATATTCTTAAACCTGCCTTATCACGCGGTTTAATTCAATGTATCGGTGCTACAACAACTGAAGAATATAGAAAATATTTTGAAAAAGATGCAGCCTTAGAACGTCGTTTCCAACCAATTAAGGTTGAAGAACCAAGTACGGAAGATTCTATTAAGATTCTTGAAGGACTTCGACATAAATATGAAGAACACCATGATGTAGAAATCTTAGATGAAGCTATTGACTCAGCTGTAAAATTAAGTACAACTTATATTACAGACAGATGTCTACCTGATAAAGCAATAGATTTAATCGATGAGGCATGTTCTAAAGTTAAACTTAGATATTATAAATCGCCGGATAAATTAAAAGAGTATGAAGATGAGCTTACTAGATTAAACAAAGAAAAAGACAGAGCTGTTATTAACCAAGAATTTGAAATAGCAGCTAAAAAACGAGATGAAGTTAATAAGGTAATTAGTAAAATCGAAGAATTCAAAATTTCTTGGCAAGATAGCCTATCAAAAGATAAAATTAAGATTACTTCTGAACACATAGCTGAAGTTCTTGCTGCTTGGACAGGAGTTCCAGTTACAAAATTAACAGAATCAGAGAGTGAACGTCTGCTAAAATTAGAAGAAATTTTACATAAGAGAGTTATTGGTCAGGATGAGGCTGTAGTTAGTTTAGCCAAAGCTGTTAGAAGAGCAAGAAGCGGATTTAAAGCACCTAACAGACCAATAGGAAGTTTTATTTTCCTAGGACCTACAGGAGTAGGGAAAACAGAACTTGCTAAAAGTTTATCAGAAGCTTTATTTAGTTCAGAAGATAATATGATTCGTATAGATATGAGTGAATATATGGAACCGCACTCTATTAGTAGATTGGTAGGCGCGCCTCCAGGATACGTAGGATATGAAGAAGCAGGACAATTATCTGAACAGGTTCGTCAAAAACCATATTCAGTGGTTCTATTTGATGAAATTGAAAAAGCTCACCCATCAATCTTTAATATTCTTTTACAAGTACTAGATGATGGACGTTTAACTGACGCATCAGGACGTGTAATTGATTTTAAAAATACAATTATTATAATGACTTCAAATGTTGGAGTTAGTGAACTCAATGATCAAAAATTTGTAGGTTTTGGAGGTAGTGATTCTATTAAGAATGATTATAAGAATGTTCAAAACACTATGATGGAAGCATTGAAAAAACAATATCGTCCAGAATTCTTAAATAGGATTGATGATATAATCGTCTTCAAGACTCTAGAAAAAGAAGAGTTGGAAAAAATTTCTGAATTACTAATAGATGGTTTATCTAAGAGATTAGAAGATAGAAATATTACTATTAAACTTACGAAAAAAGCAATGGCTAAAATTGTTGAAGATGGTAGTATAAAAGAATACGGAGCTCGTCCATTAAAACGAAGTATTCAAAAAAATATTGAAGATTTACTAAGTGAAGAACTATTACAAAATCCTGAATTAACAGGAATAATCAATATTGATTATAAAAAAGATAGTTTTGTTGTAAAGAAGACTAAGAGGTAGATATGGCTAAGGTAAATGTAAAATACGAATGTAATGCCTGTGGTTACCAGAGTTTAAAATATATGGGAAGATGTCCAAATTGTAAAAAATGGGCATCTATGGAAGAAGTAGTCGAAGCCAAAAAAGCGACAAAACACACAGAATTTGAAGTAAAAACAAACGATACTGAGCGTGTAGAAGCTGGGAAACTAAAATCAGTTTCTACACAGGATGTACCGAGGACTCTAACTGATAGTGGTGAATTAAATAGGGTTCTTGGTGGTGGAGTTGTTGGTGGTTCTTTGGTACTTTTAGGAGGAGATCCAGGTATTGGAAAATCTACATTACTTCTTCAAATATCGGCTTATTTAGCTAAAGAACATGATGTCCTATATGTAACAGGAGAGGAGTCTGTTAGACAGGTTAAAATAAGAGCTGATAGATTAAAGAATAATACCGATGAACTTTTCGTCTATGCACAGACTGATCTTAATTTAATTTACCAAGTGGTAAAAAAAATAAAACCTCAGTTTCTAGTAATTGACTCAATTCAGACAATTTATAATCCTAATATGGAAAATTCCCCAGGTAGTATTACTCAGGTTAGAGAATGTACTCAACAATTGATGAAAATTGCAAAGAGTTTAAATATAGCAATATTTATTGTTGGGCATGTTACTAAGGAAGGAACAATTGCTGGTCCTCGTATGTTAGAACATATGGTAGATACAGTTCTGTATTTTGAAGGAGAGGGTCAACATAGTTATCGAATACTTAGAGCCGTTAAAAATCGTTTTGGTTCAACCAATGAAATTGGAATTTTTGAGATGAAACATAGTGGATTAGAAGATTTAGCTAATCCGTCTCAAATGTTTTTAGAAGAAAGAAGTAAAAACCTTGCTGGAGCGACTATTATTAGTACTATGGAAGGCAGTAGACCACTTCTTGTAGAGATACAATCATTAACTACGCCAACAGCTTTCAATAATCCGCGAAGAATTTCGACTGGATTAGAATATAATAAGTTAATATTATTAATGGCTGTCTTAGAGAAAAAAGCTGGTTATTTATTACAGCAACAAGATGTGTATGTTAAAGTCTCTGGTGGAGTTAAAATTGATGACCCTGCTGTTGACTTAGGTGTAATTATGGCAGTGGCTTCTAGTTTTAAAGATATAGCTGTAAATATGAATGATTGTTTCATTGGAGAAGTTGGCTTAACCGGAGAAGTTAGAAGAGTTAGCAGAATTGAGCAAAGAATCAATGAAGCTAAAAAACACGGTTTTAAACGAGTAATAGTTCCAATAGGAAATATGAAAAATTCTGATTTTCCTGATGGAATTGAGATAGTTCCTGTAAAGGATATAAGAGAGTGCTTAGATATAGGTTTCAGTAATGTATTTTAATAAAGATAAGAGATGAATTGTGAGAAAACTAGAGGTATTTTCTTTATTCATCTCTTAGTCTTTATATTTATAAAAATATTTTAAAAAAACTTTAATTTTTTTGATTTAGTTATGTTAATTTTAAGTAGAATGTAGTAGAATATATAGAAGAGATGTTTTATATCTCTTGATATATAAATGTATTATTATTATAGTGTTATTAATAATTTTATATTTTCAATTAAATAATAAAAGGAGTGATTTTTATGTTGAAAAAAGTTTTAATTATTATTTCTTTTTTTCTAGGAATAACAGTAGGAACACTTTCAACTAGTGCATTGATATACTATAATATTTTTGCATCATTGAGTGAGACGTTGTTAAGACTTATTGTTACAATTGGAACTACAGTAGTTTTCGTATTAATGTCTTTATTATTTTCAGATAGATTCGTAGCAATGTTAAAAAGAATCGAAGATCGTCTAACAAATACACCTATCCAAAAAATTGTATTTACTACAATTGGATTAATTCTTGGTCTGCTTTTAGCTAGCTTACTATCGTCAGGAGTTGATGTTATAGCTGGTGCAGGAATAATGGGAAGAATTATTTCCGCTGTAGTTTATATTGTTTTTGGATACTTAGGATTGGTATTAGGATATAGACGTGAAGGAGAATTTTTAAATATCTTTACGGCATTCAAATTTGGGAATAAACCTAAAGAAAAAGAACCAAAAGTTAACACAAAGAAAATCTTATCAAAAGTTGTAGATACGAGTGCATTAATTGATTCACGTATTCAAGATGTTGCGAAAACTGGCTTTTTAGAAGGTAAGATTATTGTTCCAGAATTTGTTTTAAAAGAATTACAGCTGATTTCGGATTCTGAAGATCCATTAAAACGCGCAAAAGGTCGTCTAGGCTTAGATTGTGTTGAGCATCTTCAAAAAATGAGAGAAATTGATCTTGAAATTGATAATAAGTACAAATATAATGAGCATAAAGGTGTTGATAATTTATTAATAGATTATGCTTTAAAATATAAATGTGCTATTATAACAACTGATTATAATCTTAACAAACTTGCTACTTTACAAGCAATTAAAGTTCTGAATGTTAATGATCTAAGTAATGCTGTTAAACCGATGTTGACAACAGGTGAAAGATTGAAAGTTCAAGTATTAAGAGAAGGTAAAGAGAATAATCAAGGTGTGGCATATACTGAAGATGGTACAATGATTGTCGTTGAAAATGGTAAACGTTCAGTTGGTAAAACTGTCGAAGTAGAAGTACAAAGTGTCTTACAAACATCTTCGGGAAGAATTATCTTCACTAAGATTGTTTAATAAATTTGCTTTTTTTGAAAAAATGTGTTAATATAAGTTGTATTGTATTAACGAATGATTATTTTAGGAGGAGAGTATGCACACTTTTTTAATGACAATGGCAATAGTGAGCAGTATTCTGCTAATTGTAGTAGTTTTATTACAAGAAAGTAAATCTGGAGGTCTATCTGGATTAACTGGTGGAGCAGAAGAACTGTTTGGAAAACAAAAAGTAAGAGGTGCTGAATTAGTTTTACAAAGAATTACAGTAGTACTAGGACTAATATTTTTTATATCACTAGTGTGTCTTACTTGGTTAAAATTATAGACTAAAGATAATAAACCTAAAATGTAATTTCATTTTAGGTTTATTTTTATAGAAATAATTATATGTTGTATAATCTAAATTAAGGAGGATTATATGTTAGAAAAAATTGAAAAAATATTTAAAGAAGAAAAAGTTTTAAGTATAGAAGATTTAAAAGAAAAGTTAAATATTGAATCAGCGAAAGATTTTGTTGAATTAGTAAAAAATGTTGGAAAGTTAGAACGAAAACTTTTAATTACTCAATTACCTAATGAGAAGTTTCTTTATGTTAAGGAAGCATTAGAAATTGAGGGAGTTATTAGATTACATCAAAAAGGTTTTGCTTTTGTGTATTCACAAGACTTAGGAATAGAAGTATACATTCCGAAAGGATTCACACAAAGTGCAATGACAGGTGATGTCGTTTTAGTGAAAGTAGATAGTGTTTATAAAGATGATCGTAATCTTGAAGGTATAGTTCAAAAAGTTTTGGAAAGAAATACTAAGTATACAGTAGGGACACTTACTAATGCTAAGTTTTTCTCTTTTGTAAAAAGTGATGATAAAAATATTGTAAAATATATAAAAATAATGAATGCCAAAAACTTTAATTTAGTTGATGGTAGTAAGGTACTAGTTGAAATAACAGATTATTCAAAGGTTAGTTTTGAAGATCATAAAGGAATTATCATAAAATCAATTGGTCATAAGGATGATCCTGGTGTAGATATTCTTTCGGTGATTTATAAACATAATATTCCAAATGAATTTCCTCAAGAAGTACTTGAGCAAACTGAGAAAATAAGTGATGAAATAAAACTTGAAGATAAGTATAGAGATTGTACTAATGAAATGGTGGTTACTATTGATGGTGATGATGCTAAAGATTTAGATGATGCCATTTCAGTTGTTAAAACTAAAAAAGGTTATAGATTAAAAGTATTTATAGCTGATGTTAGTAGGTATGTAACTGAAGATAGTCCATTAGATAAAGAGGCAGCCAATAGAGGATGTAGTGTTTATTTAGCTGATAGGGTAGTTCCGATGTTACCTAGAAAATTATCTAATAATATTTGCTCATTAAATCCTCATGTATTACGTTATACAATCTGTTGTGATATTGATTTTAATACTAAAGGATATCCTGAAAGCTATGATATATATCCAGCCGTAATAAAATCCAAAGGACGTTTAACTTATAAAAAAGTTAATGAAGTCTATGCAGAAAATAAAGAAACGATGGAAGAATATAAAGAGTACGTACCTATGCTGAAGACAGCATTAGAATTGTCAAAAAAAATTCGTGCTAATAGAGAAACGCGAGGTGCTATTGATTTTGATAAACCAGAATCAAAAGTAGTGGTTGATGAAAATGGAGAAGTTTTAGATATTGTTCTTCGTGAAAGAGGTATATCAGAAAGACTTATTGAGGATTTTATGTTAAGTGCTAATGAAGTAATTGGAGAGCATTTCTACTGGATGCAAGTTCCGTTTATATATCGTATTCACGAAGAGCCTAAAATGGAAAAACTTAGACAGTTCTTTGATATTGCTGCAAGTCTTGGCTATAGAACAAAAGGGAAAATTGAAGAGATTGAACCTTATATGTTAGCAAACATGCTTAGAAAATTTAAAGGGGAAGTTGTAGAAACTATGCTTTCAACAATTCTTCTTAGAACTATGAATCAAGCTAGATATTCAATAAAAAATATAGGTCACTTTGCACTTGCTACGAAGTATTATACGCATTTTACATCTCCAATTAGACGTTATCCGGATTTATTGGTACATAGAATGATTAGAACATATTTATTTAATGGTGATGTATCTGATCAAACTATAGATAATTTCATTACAAGATTACCGGATTTAGCTGAGAGTTCTTCAGAGTATGAAAAACGAGCGGTTGATTGTGAACGTGAAGTCGATAGAATGAAAAAATGTGAGTATATGTTAAAATATCAAGAACAAACATTTAGAGGTATTGTTTCAAGTGTTACGAATTTTGGTGTATTTATTACTCTTGAACGAAGTAATATTGAAGGATTAGTGCACATTAAGACAATGAATGATGATTATTATACATATGATCAGAAGAATATGCTGTTATTAGGTCGTAGAAAGAAAAAAGTTTATAGACTTGGAGACGAAGTAATTGTTAAAGTAGCAAATGTTGATTTAGAAAATCAAGAAATAGATTTTAAAATATTGAAACACAAATCATTAATTAGTAAAAAATAGAGGATTAGATTATGGATAAAGAAATAAAAGTTATTGCCCAAAATAAAAAAGCTAATCATGATTATTTTATAGAAGAAACTTATGAAGCAGGATTAGTTTTAACTGGTACAGAAATTAAATCTATTAGAAGAGGAAGAATCAATTTAAAAGACTCATACTGTCAAACAAGACGAGGAGAAATGTTTGTATATAATATGCATATTTCTCATTTTGAAGAGGGGAATAGATTTAATCATGAACCATTAAGAGTAAGAAAATTATTATTAAAGAAAAAACAAATAGCTTCATTAACTAATGTACAAAATGAAATAGGGATGAGTATAGTTCCGTTGAAGCTTTATATTAAAAATGGCTATGCAAAGCTATTAATTGGTGTTGCTAAAGGTAAGAAAAACTATGATAAACGCCATGTATTGAAACAAAAAGAAGCGAATAAAGAAATTAATCGTGTTTTAAAAGATAAGCAGAGATATTAAATAACTACATATTATTACATCGAAACTAAAGGAAACATATCGTGTTAATATTAACTACGATATGTTTTTTTTATATATAGTGTACAAAAATAATAGTAATATAGATTAAATTTAAAAATTAATAGATTTCTTAAAATGAATTATAGAACTGTTATAAAAAAAGTTAGGAAAAATTTTCAAAAAAAAGTATACTTTTTCCATTGATAAATAAGGATTTTTTAAAAATGTTGTAAAAATAACTAAAAAAACGCTTTACTTTTAAATGAAAGCGTGCTACAATATTAAATGTAATCAAGAAAATCATTAAATAAATACTATCAAATATATGGTATAAGTAGCAAAAAATAGAACAGATAAAAAACTGTTATATATCTGATCAGACGAAAATGAAGGTTTTATTCTAAAATAAAATAAAGATGAATTATTACAATATTTGATTTTTAGTTAATATATAACTTTGTTATTTATAATAATAGATTTTCACAAACCTAACAAAATATATTTATACAAAGGAGAAGTGTATTTATGGAAAAATTCACTCAGTTATTACAGCCGGTGGCTGATAATCTATATGTTTCTGCACTTGTTGCACTAATTCCAATTGTGTTTTATCTAGTAACACTTGCAGGATTAAAAGTTAAAGGTTGGTTAACAGGTTTACTAACTTTAATATTAGCGATTGTAATTGCATGTATATTCTTTAAAATGCCGTTCCACTTCGCAGCATTCTCAACATTCCAAGGAATGGTTTATGGTGCAATGCCTATCGGTTGGATTATTTTAACATCAGTGTTCTTATACAAAATGACTGTTAAAACAGGTCACTTTGGTATCATTAGAGACAGTATTACATCATTAACTGATGACCGTCGTCTTCAAGCATTAATCATTGCTTTCTCATTCGGGGCTTTCTTAGAAGGAGCAGCAGGTTTTGGAGCGCCAGTAGCAATCACAGCTTCATTATTAGTAGGTTTAGGATTTAAACCACTTTATGCAGCAGGTGTTTGTATGATAGCTAATACTGCACCCGTAGCATTCGGGGCTGTAGGAGCACCGGTTACAGCGATGGACGGATTAGCAACTTATGCTAACGGATCACCAATCGCAGCAGTGGAAATCGCAGCGATGATCGGACGTCAATTACCTCTAGTGTCTATCTTCATTCCTTTCTACTTAGTATTAATCATGGCTGGATTCAAGAAAACATTAGAAGTATGGCCTGCATTATT
>CAUUCZ010000003.1:0-45010 GCA_963543895.1 uncultured Gemella sp.
AAAGTAGAGAAAAACTCTAAAGAAAAACAGAATAAAAAGAAAAATAAACCGAAGTTCCCGATTAAAAAAGAAGCTAAAGAACAACCTGAAGTTCAGAAAAAACAAGAAGCGAAGGAAGAAAATCAGGAGCCTAAACAGGAGACAAAAACTTTAAAAGATTTGAAAAAACTTCAATTTATAGGTAATATGAAAATTTCTGTAGGGAAAGGTAAGAAGAGTAATATTACTGAGTTATCTGAGGAGAAAGAAGAGAAAAAAGAAATTCCACCAGCGCCAGAAGGACTACTAGAAGATATAATTACGACGACAAAGCAAGCTAAAGCTAAGTTCAAAAAAATTAAAAAAGGTCTTCAGGAGAGAGGTTATCTAGATGGACATTAATATTTTATGGCAAAAAACTGATAAAATAGCATTAGGTCTGTCAGGAGGAGTGGATTCTATAGCTTTATTTCATCTGCTTGTTACAAAGTACAAAGAGAGTTATAAAGAATTAGTGGTATTCCATATAAATCATGGTCTAAGAGAGCAGTCTTATGAAGAAGCCAAGTTCGTAGAAAACTTTGTCAAAAACTACAATGTTAAGTTCTACAAAAAAGAGCTGAATATGAAAGCTTTAGTAAGAGATAGTCACACATCAGAGGAAATGCTCGCAAGAAAACTACGGTACGATGCTTTTGAGGGGATGTCTTCATTAGAAGGTGGTGTGAAGTTAATAACTGCTCACCATAAAAATGATCAGGTGGAAAATATCCTTATGAGGCTTCTTAGCGGACGCAGTATGGATTATAACTTGATGATAGAAGGGAAGACGACTATAGGAAACTTAGAAGTTTATCGTCCATTATTAAATGTATTAAAAGTAGACCTTGAGCAATATGCCGATAAAAATGACTTGAAATACTATGTAGATTCAACAAACTTCGATACTGATTATACAAGGAATAATATAAGGCATAATATTGTACCATTGTTGAACGATGTGAATGCTGCGAGTTTTGATAATTTAATTAATTTTTCTAGTTATTATCAAAATATTAATGCCGAGATGAAAAATAAAGTATTAAAAGTAAAAGATGAATATGTGGTTTCAACAAAAGACGGCAAAGTTGAGCTGGATAAAGAAAAATTATTAAAAAATACCAAAGAAGAGATTTATTTCTTGCTAAGAGATATATTAGCAAATAATTTTGGTGTTTTTGATGTGAAACAAAAGGCTCTTTTTACAATAATAGAAGACTTAAAAAATAGAAATAACAATAAAAGTTATGATTTAAAAAATAATTTAAAAATTATTATCGAATATAATAGTATTTATATTCATAAAATCGAAAAAAGATGTTATAATGATAAGATAGAATTAATAATAGATGAAGTGGATATTAATAAAGTTTATACATTTCATCAGAGTAATTTTCTAATAACAACAACTAACAACTCATCTGAAGTTGGATTTAATAAAGAAGATTTGCCTTTAATAGTTACGACTAAGAGGGATGGAGATAGGATTCAAAGAGGTAAGGTTAGCAAAAAACTTTCACGTCTTTTTATCGATGAAAAGATTCCAAAGGAACTTAGGGACAAACTTCCAGTAATTCGCAACAAAGATGGGGTTTTAGGAGTTTTAGGAATAAATACTAAAGTTAACAAAAACAAAAAATATGATTATTATATAAACACGAAAGGATAAAACAGTGGAAAATTTATTAAAAGATATCGAGAAAGTTCTATTTACACACGAGGAAATCGTTGTTGCTAGTAAAAGAATTGCTAAACAAATTGAAGAGGATTATAAAGACAAATGTCCTGTTCTAATTTGTACATTAAAAGGAGCATTACCTTTTATGGCAGAACTTTTAAAACACATTGACATTCACGTAGTTACTGACTTTATGGATGTATCTAGTTATCACGGAGGAACTGAATCTTCTGGTGTAATCAAAATCAAAAAAGACTGTGGAATGGATATTGAAGGACGTCACGTAATTATCGTTGAAGATATCGTAGATACAGGAAGAACTCTTAAAGCTCTTATTGAAAACTTAAAAGGAAGAAATGTTGCTTCTGTAGCATGTGCTTCATTAGTAGATAAACCGGAAACTCGTGTAGTTGATGTTGAAGCTGATTACATCGGTATTGTTTCACCAAACGAATTCTTAGTAGGATTTGGTTTAGACTATGATGAAAGATATAGAAACTTACCTTATATCGGTGTTCTAAAAGAAGAAATTTATTCATAATAATATTTTAATCAAAAAAGGTCAAAATATTAGTCAAACTTTAGTTACATATGGTAAAATAAATTATGTTTAGAAAAATGATAGGAGGAAGATTGTCTATATGAATAATAAAAAAAGGCAAAACCCTATCCTTGGTATGCTTGCGCTAATCGTAATCGCGATTGGATTATTTGCATATTGGCAGCAAGATTTACCTGGGACAACTGAAAAAATAGACTATGCTAAACTTGTTCAGGCTATTAAAGATGACAAGGTTAAAGAAATTAGTCTACAAAGAAAAGATGAGAACTATAATGTTAAAGGTACTTACACAGATGGTAATAAGAACTTCGAGAGTGTAGTATCGGCGTCTGATTCTGAAGTGCAAAAACAAATTAACGAAAAAGCTAAAGATGGAAAATTAAGTGTAGTAGAATATAAACCAGCTGAAAAAACTGGAGCAATTCTATCATTCTTAGGTAATATTATTCCGCTTATCTTGTTTATGGGTGTTTTAGTGTTCTTTATGACACAAATGCAAGGTGGCGGTGGAGGCAAAGTAATGAGCTTCCAAAAATCTAAAGCTAAAAAAATAGATGGCGGAGAAGCGAAAGTTACATTTAAAGATGTAGCTGGAGCTGATGAAGAAAAACAAGAACTTGCAGAAATGGTTGAGTTCTTAAAAGATCACCGTAAATTCACTAAGATGGGTGCTAGAATCCCTAAAGGTGTCCTACTTGAGGGTCCTCCAGGGACTGGTAAAACTTTACTAGCTCGTGCTGTAGCTGGTGAGGCGAAAGTACCATTCTTCTCAATCTCAGGATCTGATTTCGTTGAGATGTTCGTAGGGGTTGGGGCTAGTCGTGTTCGTGACCTATTCAAAGAAGCTGAAAAGAATGCGCCATGTATCATTTTCATCGATGAGATTGATGCTGTAGGACGTAAACGTGGAAGTGGAGTAGGTGGAGGAAATGACGAACGTGAACAAACTCTTAACCAACTTCTTGTTGAAATGGATGGATTCGATGGTGAAAAAGGTATTATCGTAATTGCAGCTACTAATCGTGCTGACGTATTAGATAACGCCCTTAGAAGACCAGGTCGTTTCGACAGACAAATTAAAGTTTCTACACCTGATGTAAAAGGTCGTGAAGCTATTCTTAAAGTGCATGCTAAAAACAAACCACTTGCTAAAGGTGTTGACCTTCGTTCATTAGCAGAAAAAACTCCAGGATTCTCTGGTGCGGATCTTGCTAACATCCTTAACGAAGCAGCATTATTAGCAGCTCGTGAAAATAAATCTAAAATCGAAAAAGAGGACTTAGATGAAGCAATGGACAGAGTAATCGGTGGTCCAGCTAAGCGTAGTAGAGTATACACTCCAAAAGAAAAACGCTTAGTAGCTTACCACGAAGCAGGTCACGCAATCGTTGGTATGGTACTTGATAGTGCTGATAAAGTGCAAAAAGTTACTATTATCCCACGTGGTGATGCTGGTGGATATAACCTTATGATTCCGGAAGAAGAAAAATACTTCCAAACTCGTACAGATTTAATCGACAAAATCTGTGGATTACTTGGTGGACGCGCTGCAGAGCAAATCTTCTTTAACGAAGTATCTACAGGAGCTCACAATGACTTCGAACGAGTAACAGCTATTGCTCGTGCGATGGTTACAGAATACGGTATGAGTGATGCTGTAGGACCAATGCAAGCACCATTCCACGATCCATATGGTGGACGTCAACTTTCAAGTATCGGTAACTACTCAGAAGAAATGCTGAAAGAAATCGATAACGAAGTTCGTAAAATTATTAACGAATGTTACGCTAGAGTTCTTCATATTATTGAAACTCACAGAGAACAATTAGAACTTATTGCACAAACACTTATCGAAGTTGAAACAATCGATAGAAAAGAAATCGTTGCTCTTTACCAATTTGGAAAAATGCCAAAAGACTTAGATGAAAGAGAAGCGGAACAACTAGATAAAGTAGTTAATAAAAAATACTACGAAGAAGAAGCTCGTAAAGCCAAAGAAGAAGCTGAGAAAAAAGCTCAAGAAGAGGCTCAAAACGAAGAAGATAAAGTTGAAAAGGTTGAAGAAAAAGACCTAGAAGACGAAAAATCAAAAGAAAAATCTTCTGACGAAGAATAAGAAAATAAACCCTAGATTTGGAACTAACCAAGTCTAGGGTTTTGTTATATTCTTTTGAAAAGTTATTATATCGGTGTTTAGATGATATTCATAATCTAAAGCGAGCGATAAATGAGCGATAAATTTTTATTTTCTCACCTTTCTTCTCGTAAAGAAGTGGACTGTTGAAATTACTACCCCAAGAATAATTATATAAATCACTTGAGAAAATACTAATGGAGTAAAGTGATTTTTCAGGATAAATATATTAACTCCTACACCTATAATTGCAGCTATACTTAACATAGAAAGTAGTGCAACTTTATATTTGTTAAGAGGTAAGCTGACTTTGGCAACCATACATAATCCATTTATTAACGCAAAAAGGAAACAGATGAATTTTGCTTGTGAATTATCTGTGATAGCGAAGTTTGTTAGTAGTACTGTAGCTACTAAAATACCACCACCGATTGCTGCGTTTGTCAGTATGTCTTTCATGAAGTTATTACTTACTTTTTCCTTATTCGCTTCAAAAGTTAGGAAGAATGATGGAATACCGATTGTTATCGCTGAAATTATCGTAAATTGAATCGGTATAAACGCAAATTCTAAGGCGAAGATTACACTAAGTATTGAGAAGACAATCGAGAAGAATGTCTTTGTTAGGAATAGTGAAGCTACCTTTTGAATGTTATTAATAACACGACGACCTTCCATAAGTATATCGTAGAATACTCCGAAGTCATCTGTTAAGAATACTATGTTTGATACGCTTTTTGCTGCACTAGTAGCACCATTCATAGCAAAACTAATATCAGCTTTTTTCAAGGCAAGGACATCGTTAACCCCATCACCGCTCATAGCGACAGTCTTTCCAGCTTTTTGTAATACGGCTACCATTTTCTGTTTTTGTTCAGGTGTAACACGTCCAAAAATATCATTCTCAAGAACAGTTTTTTCAAACTCGTCATCAGCCACTTTGGTCATATCTATAGCCTTAGCATCTTCTTTGAAACCAGCTTTCTTAGCGACACCGTACACTGCTATATGGTTATCTCCACTGATTATTTTTACTTCAACACCTTGTGATTCGAAGTATTTGAATGTTTCTTTTGTGTTTTCTTTAATTTCATCCGATAGAACCACATGTCCTACAAGTTTCATATTAGTAGGAGTGTTTGTGTTATCTTCAGTATAGGCTAATGATAAAATTCGATAACCTTCTTTTTTCAGATTCTCATAATATTTATCCATTTCATTTGAGAAGCCTAAAAATTCGTATGCTCCGAAGAAATATGTTCCACCGTTTTTTAGTTTTATAAATGAATATTTATTTTTACTAGAAAAGGCTCCTAACTCTTCTACATCCCATTGTTTTTTACATGTTAGATAATTTTTTAAAGCTCTAGATGTTGCATTTTCATCATCAAAATATGCAAGGTAACTTGATAATTTTTCTGAAACCGTGTCATCAATTTCTACAACGTTCATATTACCTGTAGTGATAGTTCCTGTTTTATCGAAACAAAGAACATCTACTCTGGCAAGAGTTTCCACGCAGTATAATTCTTGAACTAGAACTTTCTTTTTAGCAAGTTTCATCGCAGCAACTGCAAGAGAGACGCTGACAAGCAGGATTAAACCTTCTGGAATCATACCTACTAAAGCTCCAGCACTTCTCAATACTATTTCTACATAACCACGTCCCAGACTAGTCCCACGCATGTATAGCATAATTGCAACAGGAACTAATAGAATAGATATAACTTTTAAAATCTTATCCATATAGTCACGAAGCTTAGATGGATATTTTTTAAATTCTTTAGTACTTTTAGCAAGCTTATTAATATAGCTATCCTCTCCAACAGCAATAGCTCTTACTAAACAACTACCACTAACTACGTTACTACCACTCATTACTTTATCACCAGTAGTCTTAAAGATATTGTCACTTTCACCAGTTAATAGTGATTCGTCGACTTCGATGCTACCTTCGATGATTTCAGCATCAACAGGAACTTGATCACCGAGATTTAAGTGTAGATATTCTCCAAGGACGATTTCTTCAGAATCTATATTTTTTATTTCATTATCACGGTTTACTCGGTATTTACTTCTACCTAGCAAACTCAACTTCTCAAGGGCATTTTTCGAACGAACTTCTTGAAAAATACCAATTGCAGTATTTATAGTAATTACACCTAAAAATAACATATTTTCAAATCTAAGTGTTGTAGCTATAAATGCTGCTAAGACTAAGTTCATAGCATTGAAAAAAGTAAAAATATTAGAAAAGATAATCTCTTTAGTAGTTTTATAAGGTTTTATTTCACTAATATTTTTTTTCGCTTTAGTTACTTCTTCACTAGTTAAATATTTCATTTTACCTCCGTCATAACTATATTTTTTAATTAGTTTCTATTTTATCACACTTTAGTATAGTTTGGAAAATTAAAGTACAGTTAATTTCCTAGGAAATATTCTCCCACCTATATATAAACTGTAAAAAATAATATCGTTGTATTTTCGTGCAAAGAATTGTTGGCGAAAGTATGTAAAAGCATAGAGAGGCAGTTCCTTTTGTTAAGGTAAGTAAATTAAAGAACATAATTCAATTTATATTTATTTTTTATGAGAGTATAAATTAGATTTTTATGTTAGATTAGCTTTTGACAAAGTATAAATAGTATGAAATAATTAAGATGTATATATAGTTAATATTAATTAATATAGTTACACTTTAAACGACAAAAAATTAGTCGATTAGTGTATGAAAGAGCTAAAAGATTGCATTTTAAGTCGTTTATTAACTTTTTTATTATAAAACCAGGCACAAAAGATGATGTGCTTGGTTTTTAATTTTTTCTAGAAAATTTATATCAAATAAAAAATAATAAAATTCATAAAAACTTGTAAAAGCGTTTTATCTGAATATTTATTTTGTTTTTCAGATAATATATGTTAAAATATAGAAATATACTTTAAATACACTTAAAAAAGATAGGAGAAGAAGGAATGACACTGACTAAAAAGACAGCTGTAAGTGTGCTAAGTGCAGCACTACTACTAGGAAATATCAGTACGTTTAATTATGGGGTATCATCAAAAATAACACTAGCCCAAGAAGAAAAAAAAGATGAGCTATCAAATGTTTCAAAAAGTGAAGAACATAAGTTTCAAAATGATGATAAAGTAAAAGTTATCGTTAAGTTGAAGGGTGATGTTGATCCTAATAAGTTAAAAACTAAAGAAGGAATTAAAGAAGTTACTGAATCAACAAAAGCTCCTAGGGAAAAAGCGTTAAAAGATATTAAAGACAAAGGTATCGATTATGAAAAACTGTTTGAATATGATACATTAATGAATGGTTTTGCCTTAGAAACTACATTCTCAAATGCTAAAAAAATTCAAGAGCTAGATTTTGTAGATACTGTTGAAATGAGTGTTAGCTATAATAAACCAGAAAATGTAGCGAGCGAAGAAGAGAAAAAAGAAAGCACGGAAGCTAATGATTTTTCTAAAGCATTAGATAGTTATAATCTTATTAATATACAACCTCTTTGGAATAAAGGATATAGAGGACAAGGGAAAGTTGTCGCAGTATTAGATTCAGGACTTGATCCGAATCATCCAGTACTTAGATTATCTGATAATTCAAAATCCAAATATAAATCTAAAGATGAAATTGAGAAAATAAAAAAAGAAGCGGGTATAGACTACGGTAAGTGGTATAGTGAAAAATTACCATTTGCATTTAACTATAACGACTGGAATAATGATATTAAACAAAGTGCTTATAAATCACACGGTATGCACGTTGCCGGGACTGCAGTAGGTAATCCTAAAGAGAAATTCACAAATGGTGATTACGTAACAGGTATAGCACCAGAAGCGCAGTTAATTTTCATGCGTGTATTTTCGGATACTAAAAATGCAGGAACAGAATCTTATATTTATACAAAAGCTATAGAAGATGCTATTAAATTAGGTGCAGATACGATAAACTTAAGTTTAGGTTCACCGGCTGGTTCAGTAGTAGAAGTAGGTGATGGTTTAGTTCGTGCGATGGAAGTTGCGAAAAAAGCTGGTGTTAATATAGTTGCAGCGGCTGGGAACAATGCATTCTTTGCTAGTGGGCAAACAAACCCAAGCGCAGCTAATCCAGATTATGGAACTGTAGGAAGACCATCGGTTTCAGAAGATGCAATTTCTGTAGCGAATATAAGCAATAGTGTTCTTAACAGAGAAATAGCAAACATCGAACAACTTAAAGACAACGCTGATTTTGATAATGGAAAAATGCCAATTTTCAGTTATACTAAACAATTTGAGAAGAGAGCATATGACTATGTATATGTAGGAGTTGGTAAAGCTGAGAACTACGCTGATAAAGATTTAACTGGGAAAATCGCCCTTATCCAACGTGGTGGTAATAGCTTTGAAGAAAAAGTTAAACTAGCTAAACAATACGGAGCAGCTGGAGCAGTAATTTACTTCAATGAGGGAGATACTATTTACAACTTAACGTTAAATGGACAAGACAAAGATTTCCCTGTAGTAACAACTTATTACAAATTTGGTAATGAACTTTCTGCTCATGAAGGGGAATATAAAATAACGTTCAATGGTACTTGGGATAAACAAGACAATCCTAAAAAAGGTGAATTCGATGAATCTACTGGTTGGGGAATGAGTGTTGATGGATACTTAAAACCTGACGTAACAGCTCCAGGAGGAGATATCTTATCATCATATAATGATGGAAGATATGGTCTTGATAGTGGAACAAGTATGGCATCACCTCACGTTGCAGGAGCTATAACTCTTGTGAAACAAGTATTATCAGAAAGATTCCCGAACTTAAGTGCAGAAGAAATTCAAGGATTAGCGAAGAGATTAATCATGAGTACAGCCAATCCTCAAGTATATTCTGATGGATACACAACAGCATATAGATCACCACGTCTTCAAGGTGCAGGTCTAATCGATGCGAATAAAGCAGCATATGGAGATCTTTATGTAACTGGAGAAAATAACTACGGAAGTGTTTCTCTAGGAAATGTTGGAGATAAATTTACTTTTAAATTAGTATTACACAACTTGGCAGATAAGGTTCAAAGCCTACAATATGCAGCTCACCTAACTACAGATAATTATTATGGTGAAGATGCTGGAGTAGATTGGAATGGTAAACTTACAATGACTCCTAAGAAGTTATTGACGACTGATTGGGCTACTGTAGAAGTTCCAGCAAAAGGTGAAAAAGAAGTAGAAATTACGATTGATGCTGCAAGTTTCAAAGAAGAACTAGAAAAAGTATTTACTAATGGATATTATCTAGAAGGATTTGTAACTTTCTATGACGAAGAAAGTGCATTAAAAGCTAATATTCCGTTTGTAGGATTTAGAGGTCAGTTCCAAAATCTACCAGTATTAGAAAAACCAATTTATTCTATGAAAAATGGGGAAAAACCAACATATGAGTATGGTTATACTTCAAATCCTAATAACTGGGATTCATTAACGGACATGAACTTCACAGGAGTGTTAACAACTTATAAAGAAGATAAAAAAGATAAGAGAACACTGGCAGGGGCATACGTAAATCCTGTTACTGGTGAAAGATTCTTTACTGATAAGATTTTCTTCTCACCAAATGGTGATGAAAACTATGATGAAATAGGAATGAGAGGGGTATTCTACCGTAACTTCGAAAACTTAAAACTTTCAGTATACGCTAAAGATGATGTAGAACGTAAAAACCCACTTTACCAAAATGGTAATGGTTCTGGTAATAAAAACTTCTACAATAACACAAGTAAGAAGTACACATCATTAACTATGACAAACTGGAAAGGTGTAGACAATAACGGTAATCCTCTTCCAGATGGAGAATATCAATATGTAGTTTCTTATAGTGCAGCAGTAAGTGGTGCAGATATGCAAGAGACAACATTCAATGTAGTAATTGATAGAAAAGCTCCGAAAATCACAGGTGCTAACGGTGGTTACTACGACGAAGCAACTCGTAAATTCACACCATATCCGGTACTAGAAGATGGAAGTGGTGTATTCTACAAAAAATTAAGCTATGGTAAAAATACTATTGCAGCAAATGAAGATGGAAGTTATACAATTCCAGAAGGTGTAGAATTAAAAGATCTTACTTTTGAAGTAAAAGACTTTGCAGATAATAAGGATAGTATTAATTTATCAAATGTTGAAGGTAATGGTAAAGGAAGTCTAGAAGTAGAAGTTAAGAAAGGTGACGGAACTGGAAATAACTCACGTCGCTTACGTTACAAGATCACTAATGAAAAAGGTGAAATCGTAGGGGAAGACTTCTCTAGAAATAAACGTACATACCAAGCATTACCATTTGGAAAATACACTGTTGAAGTAGTATTGGTAGATGGAGAGTACAAACTACTTACACCATCAAAAGTTGACTTCGAAATAACTAAAGATAAACCAACAAAAGAGGTTGAATTTAGAGTAGATGAAATCAGCAGAAATGCTACAGAAATAAGCTTTGATAAGCAAGTTCCAGCAGGTACAAAGGTTTATGCAGTAGCTCAAGATGGTACGAAAATATCACTTCCAACAAGTTTATATGGAAAAAATGCCTTCCAGAAAAACTTAGAAAATGGAACATATACAATTCAAATAGTAACACCTGAAGGATATACTCCAGCAGAAAACAACTTTGAATTAGTAGTAAAAGATGGGCACAATAAGAAACAAGTTGTTCTGAATGTTGCAGAAAAAGTAGCAAGTGTAGGAACTACTGAGAACTCTAAAACACAAGGTACTGTAGATTTCACTGAGAAAAAACTTTATAATAATTACAAACTTGTTGTAACAGAACCAACTGCAGAAGAAAAAGCAAATATTCAAAAACAATTAACAGAAGGAAATGTAGACTTAAGCAAATATGATGTTGAATACTTTGGAATTCATATTGTAGATGCAACAGGAAAAGAAGTTAAAGTTCCTGGTGATAGAACGGTAACATTAGATTTAGCAAAAGCTCCAGAGCGCTTCTTCCATGAAAAAGATGGAAAATTAACAGCTGTAAGTAGTGTTAATTATGCAGATGGTAAGCTTACATTCACTACTGATAGCTTCAGTAACTTCGTAGCACTAACACCGAAAAATGCTCCAGTAGAGAAGAAAGCAGAAGTGGATAAAGCAGAACTTCAAAAAGCAATAGAAGCGGACAAAGCGTTAGATGAAACTAAAGAGTACAAAAATGCTACTATCGAAGCTAAAGATGCATATAACAAAGCATTAGAGGCAGCTAAGAAAGTTCTTGAAAACGAAAATGCAACTCAAGAAGAAGTAAACAGTGCGGTAGTAAGTCTAAACGAAGCTAAAGTAACATTAGCTAATTCACAACAACCAGAAGTGAAGAAAGAAGTAGACAAAGTTAAATTAATTGAAAAATTAAAAGAAACTGAAAAACTTCAAACTGAGGTTAAATTCAAAAATGCGAGACAAGACAAAAAAGATAACTTCGTAAATGCTATAAAAGAAGCGACAGCAGTTCTTGATAACAAGGATGCAACTACAGAAGAAGTTACAGCTGTGTTAGAAAAATTACAACAAGCTGAAAATGCTCTTGATGGTAAAGAAGTAGAAGTTCCGAAGAAAGAAGAGCCGCAGCCAGCAGCTGAAACTCCGAAGAAAGAAGAACCAAAACCGGCAGCTGAAACTCCGAAGAAAGAAGAGCCAAAACCAGCAGCTGAAGAACCTAAGAAAGAAGAGCCAAAACCGGCAGCTGAAGAACCTAAGAAAGAAGAGCCAAAACCAGCGGCTGACGAACCTAAGAAAGAGGAACCAAAACCAGCAGCTGAGGAACCTAAGAAAGAAGGCAATAAACCTCAATTTGAAACACCAAAAATAGACAAGAAAAAACTAAATGAACAACTAAGTCATTTGGCAGAAGTAAAAGAGAAAGATAGTTTTGAAAGTGCAAGTGCAGAAGATAAGAAAGCTTATTTAGATGCAGTTCAAAAAGCACAAGAACTATTAGCTTCGGCAACAGCTACTCAAGAAGAAGTAGATAAAGCATTAGAAGCGTTAAAAGAAGCAGAGAAAAAAGTTTCTAAAAAATCAATCAAAGATATCTTAGGTGGTTTTGTTGGAAAAGAAACTAAGAAAGAAAGTACATTTAATGTAGATGAAGATTTCGGAAAAGTTTCAAAACCTAATTCATTATTACCGAAAACAGGATTAGATAATAATGTGACAGTTTACACTGGAATAGCAGTTCTAGCTTTAGTAGGACTAACTGTTTATGTTAAACGTCGTAAACAAAAATAAGATAATAGAAAGAGGCACTAAATAAAATATTAGTACCGTAATAACAGAAGCGACTCAAACAACAAGATTCTATGAATTATAGTTTGAGTCGCTCTTAATTTTATTGGCTCTTTGTCAAATTCGGATTATGGAGAATCCAATCCATATAATAAACCACTGTGTCTATGAGTTCTCATATACACTTTGTTAAAATTTTGGACTTTTGAGTCACTCCCATCAGTATTCGAATTTATATAGTAGACTTATAATATTCCCCCCAAGCATGCATGCTTTCAGTAATTGGTTCAAGTGTTTTTCCAAGTTCTGTAAGTGTATATTCAACACGTGGTGGAACTTCTGGGTATACTTTTCGTGTTAATATGCCTTTTTCTTCTAGTGATCGTAAGTTTTCAGTAAGAACTTTTTGGCTTACTCCTGTTAGAGATTTTTTTAATTCTCCAAAACGTTTAGTGCCATCTAGTAAATCACGTAAAATAAGAATTGTCCATTTGTTGCTGAGTATGAGTAAAGTAGTCTCAACGGGACAGGCAGGTAGAGTAGTGGGTAATTTTTTATTTGTCATTTTTTTCTCCAAAGTAAGTGTATTATGTATTAATTTTACTAAAGATAGCAGGTAGTAGTCAAGGGTTTATAGTAACTTTAAAGTGACCACCTTACTTCAAAGTGCGTACTTGTTTAGTCGAAATGTAGATGTTAGTATATAGTTAAAGTTAGAGAGAAAGAGGGTTAATAGAAATGGATACAATATTACAAGCGAAAAAATTAATAGAGGAAGCCGATGTAGTTGTGATAGGTGCGGGTGCGGGTTTATCTGCAGCAGCAGGATTGACGTATAGTGGAGAACGTTTTGAAAATAATTTTAAAGAATTTATAGAAAAATATAACATGACTGATATGTATTCTGCAGGTTTTTATCCTTTTAGTACACAGGAAGAAAAGTGGGCTTATTGGAGCAAACATATTCATTTTAATCAATATACTGATAACGGAGTGCAGCTTTATAGAGATTTGTTGGAAGTAGTAAAAGATAAAAAATATTTTGTAATAACTACTAATGTTGATTCGCAATTTGAAAAAGTAGGATTTGACAAAGATATGATTTTTGAAGTGCAAGGTAATTATGGTGAATTTCAATGTTCGACACCATGTCACAATAAGGTGTATAATAATAAAGAACAGATACTTAAGATGGTTGAACAACAAGAAGACTTAAAGATTCCTACAGAGTTGATTCCGAAGTGTCCAAAGTGTGGTGCTAATATGACAATGCACCTACGCATAGATAATACGTTTGTTGAGACTGAACAATGGGAAATTCAAAAGGATAGATATTATGAATTTTTAAATCAAAATAAAGATAAAAATATAGTATTTTTAGAGTTAGGAGTTGGTTTTAACACACCTACAATTATTAGATTTCCTTTTGAGAGATTTAATAAGATATTACCAAAATCAAATTTAATACGAGTAAATAAAGAAAAATCATCATCTATAGATATAATATCAATAGAAACCGAAATGGAGGAAGTATTCGGAATATGGAAAAACTAGATTATTTAATAAAAACACTAAATTCAGAAATAGTAATACCGGAAACGCAACAAGAAAAGAAAGATTTGTTTAGAGCATTAATGAATACATGGGAAGTGTCGGACTTACCGAGCGAATTCTATGAAGTTCAAGATGAATACCTGCAAGAGATTCTAAAGGCTAAAGGAATAACAACATTAGAAGATTTAACAGAAATTGAAAGTAATATTTATATATGGCAAGGAGATATTACAACACTAAAAGTAGATGCGATAGTAAATGCAGCGAATAAGGCTTTACTAGGCTGTTTTATCCCACACCACAGATGTATTGATAATGCCATTCATACTCAAGCAGGTCTGCAACTTAGAAAAGAATGCGATGAAATAATGAAAGCACAAGGTAGTTTTGAAAAAACAGGACAAGCTAAAATAACAGCGGGTTATAACTTGTCAGCTAAACATGTTATTCATACTGTTGGCCCAATAATATATCGTGTCGTTGAAGACGATGATAAGGAACTGCTTGCTTCATGTTATAGAAATTCTCTAAAACTTGCTTTAGAGAATAATCTTAAGAGTATTGCATTTTGTTGTATAAGCACGGGAGAATTTAGATTTCCAAATGATCTTGCTGCTGAAATAGCCGTGGCTGAGGTTAAGAAATTCTTTAGAGAAAACCCTGCTGCAGACTTAAAAGTAGTATTCAATGTGTTTAAAGATTTAGATAAAAAATTATACGAAGAGTTATTAGGATAAGAAAATTAAAAGAAGATTACAAGAATTAGATTCATCAAAGGAGATGAGGCTATCTTATAATCTTCTTTTCTGATACTGAGTAAATAAGTAAAAAAGAATTATTAATTATTTTTTCGTTTTAAAATTGTAAGTCCAATAATTGATAAAGCCAAAGTTCCGAAAATAGCTATACTTGAACTTGTTTCTAAACCTGTATTCGGGAGAACTTTATTGTTATTTTGTGGGTTGTTCTCTTTTGGATTTGATTTAGGTAAGTTGTTAGGAGTATCTGTTTTTGGTTTTTCCGGAGTATTTGGAACTTTTAATTCTGGTTTTTCCAAAACAGGCGGATCAATCGGATTAGTGCCACCATTGTATTCCGGCACATCATTAACTGGAGAGTCTTTTGGAACCTCGTGTACAGGTGCACCGTAGAATCTAACGTATTGATAAATCCTGTTAGTTACAGTCCCAGCTGCTCCTTGTTTGTAATTGATGACCCTAACAACTTCTTTAGAATAACCCTTTTCTTTGTTAACTAAAGGTACGTCAGGACTCTTCATTCTTACGGCTGTAATTCCATCTTTATCTGTGAATTTTTCAGCAAAAGGAAACTGTTCGATAAAACTTTTGTTTATTTTATCACTTGCTGGAGTTTCTACATTGTTATCTGCTGCTTCTGCAACAGTAAGGGAGTTAAGGCCAAAGCCCAATGCAACAGCTAGTGTGCATTTTGTAAAATTATTTATCTTCATAAAATCACCTCTTCTATAAAAATTGCAACTTTGCTAGTTTAACAATTTAAGGCAAGCGTTTTCACCTATAACTTTAATTATATCACTGTGAAAATTTTATTTCAAGAAATTGGCTATACTACTTATATAAATAGTGGAAATATATTAAATAAAACTTACTAGTACGTGTCTTTTTTTATGTACAGAAAATATGATATAATAGTAAGCGTAATAGATATTGTAAAAGTAGCGAAGGAAGGGGAATAATTAAAATAAACTAACTAGAATCAAATAGTTAGTTGAAAGATTATTGAGAAATAAGAGATGAATAGAATAAGAAAGAAGTATAATAGAATATTTAAAGAAAGTTTTATTGAATATAAGTTAGAAAGTTTTGAAATTAGTAAAGAGAAACTGTTGGAGAAAAAAGCAAAGATACAAGATTTTATTAATTTCATTAAATCAGGGAAAATAAAAGATTATAATGAAGAGCAACTACAAGCTATGTTTGCTACTGAGGTCTTCGAAAAGACTCTAGGTTATAAAAATAGTTTTAACGAAACTTGGGAATATGAATTAGAAAGAAAAACCGATGTGGATGGACAAAAACCTGACATAGTTTTAGGAGAATTCACTTCTAATGAATCAAAAGTTATGGCTGTAGTTGAATTGAAAGATTTTAAATACTTTGATTTAGATAAAAAACAAAACCGTGTAGGTGATAAAAGAACACCTGTTGAACAAGGATTCGGATATGCTCCTAAGTTTGGAGGGAATTGTCGTTGGGTTTTAATTAGTAATTTTAATGAGATTCGTTTATATCATAAAGACAATCAATCAGAATATGAAAGATTCTATTTAGAAGATTTTGAAGATGATTATGAGTTCAAAAGATTCTTGTATTTATTATCAAAAGAGAATATTCTTGATAGAAAACTAGATAACTTAATAGATTTAAAAATTAAAGAAGAAGAAAAAATCGAACGTGAATTTTATACTAAATATAAAACAATACGAAGTAAGATAGTTTCACAGGTTATAGAAGATAATAGAACATATAATGCTGATGTTCTAATTGAGAAATCTCAAAAATTACTAGATAGATTCTTATTTATAGCTTTTTGTGAGGATAAAAACATAATACCAGCAAATATATATAAAACAACTGTACTTAGTTCAAATGAATTTTTCACAAAACATGAATTATTTAATGTATTGTGTAGATATATAGATGAAGGAAATAAATCAAAAGGGATAAATAAATTTAATGGTGGCTTATTTAAATCTGATGAGATATTGAATGATTTAGTAATTGATGATAGTATATTTACAGAACTAATAACACTTGCAGACTATGATTTTAAGACTGATGTCGATGAGAATATTCTTGGACGTATTTTTGAACAAAGCATTAGTGATCTAGAAGAATTGAAAAATGATGCTTTAGGTATCGAGACAGATAAGAAAAAAGGTAAGAGAAAAAAAGAGGGTGTGTTTTATACACCTAGTCGTATAACTAGAGGAATAGTTGAAAAATCTATAGGAGAATATCTTAATGATAAAAAGTTAGAATTAGGTTTAGAAAAACTACCAGAGTTAACTGATGAAAGTATTGAAACACAACGTGGTTTAAGTGCTAAAGCTGAAAAACACCTGGCTTTTTGGCGTGAATATCGTAGTAAGGTATTAAGTATTAAAGTTATTGATCCAGCGTGTGGATCTGGGGCATTTTTAATTGCAGCATATGATTACTTAAAAAAAGAACTCGATGAAATTAATGATCGTATAGCCGATCTTAAAGGGCGTACACAAGAACTTTTCGATGGTGATGAAATGTATGATGCTAGTCTTGAGAATGAATACTTAATTAAATGTCTATATGGTGTTGATTTAAATCCAGAGAGTGTTGAGATAAGTAAATTGTCACTATGGCTTAGAACATTAACTAAGGATAAACCACTAACAAATTTAGATAATAATATTAAGAGTGGAAACTCTATTACAGAATTTGATTTTAATGAAGAATTTTCAGAAGTCTTCGCAAAAGGTGGTTTTGATGTAGTTATAGGAAATCCGCCGTATGTAAGACAAGAAAGTCTTAAAGATATAAAAACAATTTTAGAAGAAAAATATGCTACTTATATAGGGACAGCAGATTTATATTGTTACTTTTATGAACTAGGAATTCGACTTTTAAAAACAGGTGGTGTTCTTGGATATATAACTTCTAATAAGTGGCTTAGAATCAATTACGGTAAAAATATTAGAAAAATGTTAAATGAATATTATATTATTGAAATAGAAGATCATGGGAAAGTAAAAATGTTTGTAGATGCTGGAGTAGATACAAATATCATAGTCGTAAAAAAAATAAATCGCCAAAATACTCAGGTCAAAATAGTCTTAACTGAAGAAAATAATAAAACATTTGAAACTAATCAGAGTAATTTTAGTGAAGATGGATATTTATTTCTTGATAATAGATTAAAGATAGTAAAAGAGAAGATTGATAATATTGGAAAACCATTAGGAGAGTGGAGTATAGAAGTTAATCGAGGGGTGTTAACAGGTTTAAATGATGCTTTTACAATTGATAAAGAAAAATATAATGAACTGATAAAAAAAGATCGTAAAAATAAAGAAATCTTAGTTCCATTGTTGAGAGGACAGGACATAAGAAGATATGAGATTAATTATAAAGATTTATATTTAATAAATACACATAATGGTTATAAATTTAATGATGAGAAGATACCTGAGATTAAAATAGATGATTATCCTAGTATAAAGGAATATCTAAATGAGTTTGAACCTGCGCTGTCAAAACGTGGAGATAAAGGGAAAACGCCATATAATCTCAGAAATTGTGCATATTTAGAGGAATTTAATAAGGAAAAAATAGTTTATGGTCAAATAAGTAAAATACCTAAATTTAGTTATGATTTATCTAAATTTATTTTAAATGATACAGCATTTATTATTACTGGAGAAAAATTAAAATATTTATTGGTAATGTTGAATTCTAATTTGATTTGGAAGGCTACAATGTTGTTTTATTCAGGAATAGTTTTATCTTCAGGAATAAAATTAGGGAAAAATTCAATTTCAAAAATTCCTATCATAGTCCCAAGCCAAGAACAAGAAGAATATCTTACTAATCTAGCTGATAGGATGTTAGAGAGTAAGGAGAAATTATCTAAGCTAAATAAATTGTTAGAATTAGCGGTAAATGATAAAAACTATGAAATGCAATTAGAATTAAAAGAAAAAATAGAAGAGTTAAATGAAGAAATCCTAGATACAGACTATGCTATTGATAGTTATGTCTATGATATCTATGGTATAACTGCAGAAGAACGAGCGTTGATAGAAGGATAAAATTTTAGATAAGGTAAGGAGTATTTATGCCGAAAAATAATAGTTCACAGATTTCTATTTTTATTGACAAATATGTTAAGTTTAAGATTTCAAATGAGAATTATAGTGTAGATTACAAGGAGGAAGAGATAACATTCTCTGAACTTGAAAGTATAATTGAATCTAATCTAAAGTACTGGGAAGAAAAAAGTTTAGAATCAGAAATGTGTATAGAAATACGCAATATTTGGGATGTATGGTATGAAAGTATAAAAGATCTTAAAAATTACTTGGAAGAGGAAGATGAACTTACAAAGGAAAAACTTTATACTTTTATATACAATAATATTACAAGTAACTATACGCTACTATCAGAAGAGTTAAGATTATATACATTGAATATAGCTAGTCCTACAGATAAAGATAGTGGAATAGCTATGATTCGAATGTTTGTTGATTATTATTTAAATAGTTGGGCGAAAGACGATTTATCTGATGCAATTTTTAATTATGTATCAATAGAAAAAGATAAGAGTCAGCTGGGGAGCTATTTGAATAGTAGGCATAATTATGACTTGATTCCAGCATTATTTGTATTGAATACAGAGTTAAGAAAAGAAGACTTACCTTTTAAAGATTTCCAAAAAGAGGTTGTGAAACCAGTAAGTGAGGAAGTGAAGAAACTAGATTCTCAAATTAAAGGTAAATATGAAGAAACAACAATACTTATAAACAAACATAAAAATGAAATAGATGAATTTAAGACAAAAATTAATGAGTGGAAAGATACTAAAGAAAATCAAATAAATACATTAGAGGAGACTTATAAAAATAAATTACAATTAGAAGCACCTGAAACATTATGGGAGAGTAGAGCAGAAAAATATAGGGGAAAATCAGAAAAATGGATATGGTATTTATTTGCTTTCATAGTGGGATTGTTAGCATCTGGAGGTTTTTTTGTTATCAGTATTCATGATTATTTGCAAGGAACAGTAAAGGAAATACCATTTATTTCAAAATCTTTTATCTATGTTGCGTTAATATCTTTTCTAATATATATTATAAGAATTATTGTTAAAATTATAGTTTCAAGTCAACATATGTCAATGGAATATGAACAAAAAGCAGCTTTAACAAGATTTTATCAAGCATTAATTCAAGATGGAAAAGAAGTAGATAAGGAAGAAAAATTAATAATTTTTAATGCTTTATTTAGAAAAACAGATACAGGATTAATTAAGAGTGACAACTCAAATGATGCTGATGCATTATTAAGCCAATTTTCTAAATTAGGGAAATAGTTAAAGTTATTCTTATAAGTAATAGACCTCAAAAATCATTTAAATCTTGAGGTCTGTTATTTTTATAAAGTTATTGAATTCTAAAAATAAGAAGTTGTATATATTCTCTAACAAAATTTTTGATTTATATTTAGATTTGTGTTAAAATAAAATCATAAAAGAGAGAGCCGTTTTAAAGACGGTGACTCTAATTAAGTATTATTAAAAAATAATCATCTTAACCTGTCAAAGTATATAAAAGATGGTTATTTTTTATTGTCTTTTTTTAATGCTGAGATGCATACACCAACTATTGTAACAACCAAAAGGTTAATTCCAATAATTGTTTGTATGATTTCATATGCAGACAACTTGCTACTCCTTTCGTCCAGATTTTGTTACTTATGAGCATAAGCACCATCTTCTTCCATAGAAAAGTAGCCACCATCTTTATCGGAAGTATTATACCTCCTAACTTCTCTCTCCATCTTTGATTATAGCAGAAGACAGACTAGGTTTCAAAGAAAATAAGGTGATTTTAAAGTATTATTTTAAGATTATTTCTAAGCAATTTTATCGTATTCTGATATTCTATTCCTCCGCAAAAATCTGTGTAGCTCTTACTGCACGTTTCCAACCTTTGTAAAGTTTTTCTCGTTCTTCTTTTTCCATCGTAGGAACAAATAGTTTTCCTGCAGTGTTTAGGTTCTTAAGTTCATCTAAGCTTTCCCAATATCCGGTTGCTAATCCCGCTAGGAATGCCGCCCCCAAAGCCGTAGTTTCTAAGTTTTCAGCTCGTGCAACTTTAACACCTAGGATGTTAGCTTGGAATTCTAGTAGATAATCATTGTTTGCAGCACCGCCATCTACTTTAAGAAGAGGGATTTCTACCTTAGCATCGATTTTCATAGTATCGATAATATCACGTACTTGGTAGGCGATTGACTGCAATGTAGCCTTTACTAGATCTTCTTTAGTAGTAGCACGTGTTAAGCCGAAGATAGTCCCGCGAGCATCTGGATTCCAATATGGAGCACCTAATCCTGTAAAGGCAGGCACTAGATATACTTCGTTATTGTTTTTAGAGTTGTAAGCTAACGCTTGTGTTTCAGATGACTTTTTAATTAGACGTAATCCATCTCTCAGCCACTGAACTGCGCTGCCAGCTATAAAAATTGAACCCTCTAAAGCATAATAAACTTTTTCATTAATTCCGAAACCTATAGTAGTTAATAGATTATTTTTTGAAAGTTCCATAGTTTCACCCGTATTCATGATGATGAATGAACCTGTGCCGTATGTGTTTTTTATCATACCTTTATCGAAGGCAAGTTGCCCGAAAAGTGCTGCTTGTTGATCACCTGCTAGTCCGCTTATTGTAACTTCTCCACCATAAAAATGATAATCTGTAGTTTTTCCATACACCTCAGAGTTTGATCTAACTTTTGGTAATAAGGATTCTGGAATATTTAGAATTTCTAATATTTCTTTATCCCAAGTTAAATCTTTAATATTAAAAAGCATTGTTCTAGCTGCATTTGTGTAGTCTGTAACGTGAGTTTTTCCGCCTGTAAGCTTCCAAACTAGCCATGTATCGATAGTTCCAAATAGTAATTCACCATTTTCGGCGCGTTGTTGTGCACCAGGTACATTATCTAATATCCAGCGTATTTTAGTCGCAGAGAAATAGGCATCGACGACTAAACCAGTTTTCTGATGAATCATATCTTTATATCCATCACTAACTAGTTTATTAGCTATATCCGCACTTTGTCTACTTTGCCAAACTATTGCATTATAAATCGGAAGGCCAGTTTCTTTATCCCAAATGACAGTAGTTTCACGTTGGTTTGTAATACCAATACTGTCTATTTGATTTGGTTTTATACCACTTTCGATAAATGCTTCTGCAATAACTGATTGTACAGAATTCCAGATTGCATTAGCATCGTGTTCGACCCAACCGGACTTAGGAAAAATCTGTGGAAATTCTTTTTGGCTACTAGTTATTATTTCTGCTTTTTTATTAAATATTATCGCTCTAGAACTTGTAGTGCCTTGATCTATTGCCATTACATATTTTTTCATACTTCACCTCGAATAATTATTTCATTTATATTATACCATTTTTACAATAAAATCGGGATTGACTCGACCAAATCGATTTCTCTACAATCACGATTTTTGAATCACTCCCGATTTTAAGTGCTTTAAAGACATAGTTTATCCTACAATTCGTACAAGACTTGGAGAGTGTTGAACCAAGTCTAATTTTTCAATTATAGCTATTGTACAAAAAATTATTGTCAAAATAAGAGTTCCCCCAAAAGTCCTAAAGTTTAAAAAGTGTGTGTGAAAACTCATAGACGCAGTGGCTTATTGATATCTAAATTCGCTTTATAAAAGCTTTTTAGATATCTAATAACCTGTGCGGGGGTGACTCGACAAAATCGATTTCTTCGAAATCACGATTTTTGAGTCGCTCCCATTGTTATTTTTAATTTATAGTCATTACTCATATAAAGATCTCCCTCTTAAAAATTCCCGAAACTAAATTTTTATATCTAAATCCCTTGAAATTAATTCCGTAATTTTTTAAATTATTTTTCTTTATGTATTGATTATAAAATTTTTTTATGGAAAAACTATCTTATAATAATGTTAAATGTATAGTAAAATATATATTATATCTTACTTATATTATAGCATCTAAAGAAAACGTTGTCAAAACAATAAAAAGTGAGAACTGTGTTTATTTATGTAGTAATTTTCATTAGTAGTTTTCAGTTTCAATCAGTTCTATTACACTAATAAAATAACAGTACATAATATAGATTTCTTTGAAATCTAGTGTAGTTATGTATGTAGCGTATTATTAGCGTTTTTCATGTTTTTCTTATAAAATATATAGAGGAAGTTTTAAAAAATTTATTGTAAATATAGGAGAAAATTAAATGAATACATTACACCAATCTTTAACAGCATTATTAGCAAAATTAGAAGAAAAAGAAGTACTAAAAAAAGAAAATACTAACACAGAAAATCTTAAAGCTGAGGAACTTGCAAAACATATTCGTGATCGTTTTGCTAAAGAGCATGCAGACTTAGAAATCCGCAGACTTTTAGAAACAGTTCACTACGCTAACTCTTATGAAGACAAAGTGCTTAAAGAAACAGCATTTTTAGTAGATGAAATCAGTGAATATATGTTCAAACTAGAGATTGCTAACCGTGATTTCGTAGTAGGTTACTTTAATACATTAATTATCGATCCAGCTATAGAAGCAACAGAGTACAACTTCGTATTAATGGAAGTTGAAAGTTTAATTGAAAACAGCTTCTTAGAATTACCTGAAGAAGAGGAATAATAATGAAAATTTTAATACCAACAGCCAAAGAATTAAACAAGAAAGCCATTTCGCATGGTACGGTAAGTCTAAGTGACAAAAGTACTGAAATAGCAAGTGAAATAGCCAAATTAAGTGTGGAAGATTTGGCTAAAGCCTACAAAATCAAAGATGAGAAGGCTGTGGAAGAATTTTCTCGTTGGGAAAAAATTAATAACAAAACAGCAAAAAGTTTTAAGGCGTTAGATCTATTTAATGGTCTAATGTATAGAAATATAGATCGTGCTGATTTTGATGAGACTGATAAAAAATATATAAAAGAAAATGTATTTATTACAACATCTTTATATGGCGTAATAGGTGCTTATGATTTAATTCAAGAGCATAGATTAGACTTTTTACAAAATATCAAAATATCGAGTCAGTCTTTGAAAAACTTCTGGCGTGAAGATTATGATAAGAGTATCAAGGACGAAGAATTAGTCGTTTCATTACTTTCTAGTGAATTTGAAGAGGTATTTTCAAAAGAACAGAGGGATAGGTTTATTAGACTTAGCTTTATGGAAGAAAAAGAAGGAGTATTAAAAGTACACTCTACAATATCGAAAAAAGCCAGAGGTAAGTTTTTAACTGAACTTATAAAAAACAAAGTTTCTTCGGTAGACGAAATGAAACAGATCAAATTTGATGGTTTCGAATATAACGAAGAGAATTCAGACGAAAATACATTAGCTTTTATAGCAAAAAGATAAAAATAGGGAAGTTTAAATATAAGAGGAAAATAAGAAAAAGGACAGAAGAAGATGAAATTAGAAACTAAAACCAGTAAGTTATATTACGGATTTCCTGTAATATTAATAGGTTATAAGGATAAAAAATGGAAGTATAACGTTACAGCTTGTAGCTCATCGTATTCACTAGGAGATATGATTACAGTTGGACTTACAACAGATAGTAATGCTGTAAATAATATTAAAGAATATGGAGAGTTTACTGTTAACGTACCTTGCCAACAAATACTTAGTAAGGTGGAGATTGCAGGCTTCCATTCAGGTCAGAATAAAATCGGCATGGCTGATATGACATATGATCCGGCAAAATATATCGATGCTCCGATTATGGATGAATGTATATTATCGCTTGAATGTAAAGTTGAAAATATTTCTGAATATGGAAAATACACGAACTTTGTAGCATCTATAAAACGAAGAGTTGTTTGTGAAAATCTTTTAGATGAAGAAGGAAATATGAAATATACTCAATTCAATCCAATTTATTTTATGGGTGATGACAATAAGAGAGTATATCGTTACTTTAATGAAGCGAGCAAAAACCATGGAGAAAATATGGGTTGTTCGTCAGATGAGGATGAGTATAACCCACTTTGCGGATAATATCTTATAGATAATATAAAATAACGAAGAAAGGAGGATATTAGTATGTATTACAATATGCAAGTACATAGTGCCTATGACTTATTGAATAGTACAATTAAGTATGAGAGTCTGTTTTCAAAATTAGTAAAAGATAATCAGAAATCAGTGGTTATTGTTGATCCGAATATGTATGGTGCTATTAAAGCTTATAAGGCTTCTAAAAAAGCAGGAATAAACTTAATCCAAGGTTTAGAAGTTAACTTAGGTTATGGGATAGGGCTTTTGAAATTCAATTTGCTGTGTAAAACAGAGGAGATGTTTTATAAATTATTAGAGATTTCGACGAATCTTATGAATGGAGAAGAGTGGACTGTAGAAGATTTCTCTAATGATATGATTGATTACAGAGAAGACTTTGTTTTGATTGTTGTAGACGAACTTAGGGATAGTATGGAATTCTCTTATTTAAAAAATTTACTAAGTAAGTATGATTTTTATTTTGGTTTTAATGAGAGTTTCCAGGTAGGTCTTTATAGTAATTTTGATAATATCGTTTATACTAAACCAAGTTTCTATCTAAATAAAGAGCACTATCAGCAAGTCATTGTTAGTCGTGCTATTCGTGATAATAAAAAACTTAATATACAGGAACTTACGACTATCTCAGGGGAAGACTTTGTCAGAGAACAAAAGGATTTTGAAGAAATCTTAGCTCTAGGAGATGAAGAGTTATATGCTATTTTCGAAAAATCATTTGCTAATCAACAATTAATAATAGATAGCTGTAAATATGAATTGAATTTTTCGGGATATCATTTACCTAAGTATATCTACGGAGAAAAAGAAGAGATATTTGAAAAGTTATCTTCTAAAGAGTACTTGCATTACTTAGTTCAAAAAGGTGTTAAGGAAAAGTTAATAGGTAAAGATTTATATCAGTATAAAAAGCGTTATAATTATGAGCTTAAGATTATCGATGAGATGGGCTTCAATGACTACTTCTTAATCGTTTATGATTTTGTAAAGTATGCCAAAGATAATGGAATATTAGTAGGTGCAGGACGTGGTAGTGCTGCTGGAAGTTTAGTGTGTTATTTACTAGATATAACAGAAGCGGATCCATTAGAATACAACTTGCTGTTTGAAAGATTTTTAAACAAAGAGCGTATATCTATGCCCGATATTGATATTGACTTCCAAGATACTAGACGTGATGAAGTTATAAAATATGTGGAAGGAAAATATGGTTCAGATAAGGTAGCACAAATTATTACTTTTACAACATTCCAATCGAAAAGCGCAGCAAGAGAATCAGCGAGAATATTGCAGTTTGATGAACAAACGCTGAAGTTTATTAGTAGTAATATTAGCTCTACAAGAACATTAAAAGAATGTTATGAAATATCAGAAGAATTAAGAACGTTTATTAATACAAGTAATATTAATAAGCGTTGGTTCAGTATAGCGCTGAGTTTAGAGAATTTACCGAAAAATCCATCGGTACATGCAGCTGGGATAGTAATAAGTGATGATAAACCATTGGTTAACTATGCACCTTTAGCTGAATCGAATATGACGAAATACTTAACTCAATGGACGATGGATGACGTAGAGAGTGTTGGTTTATTAAAAATAGATTTCTTGGGTATTAGATATTTAACTATGGTATCTAGTATTGTCGAAGAAATTAGAAAAGAAAACCCAACATTTGATATAACAAAGATAAATTATCAAGATCCTAAGGTCTATGAATTATTTGCAAAAGGTAAGACAGAAGGTATCTTCCAGTTTGAATCAAGTGGGATGAAGGAGAAACTGAATCTACTAAAACCTACTGAATTTAATGATATTGTTGCGATGAACGCTCTTTATAGACCAGGTCCGATGGCTCAAATAGAAGTCTACGTACGTAGGAAAAATAAAGAGGAGCAAGTAGTATATCCACATCCTCACCTAGAGAAGATATTAAAAGACACATACGGGGTAATTGTTTATCAAGAACAGATTATGTTGATTGCGGTGAACTTCGCCCATATGAGTCTCAATGAAGCGGATAATATGAGAAGAGCGGTAAGTAAGAAGAAAAAAGAAGACCTTGAGTATTATGGACGAATCTTCGTAGAGAAAAGTGTTGCAGCTGGTTATGACATAAAAGTTGCCGAGAGTCTTTTTGAGCTTATTGTTACCTTTGCGAATTATGGTTTTAATAAGAGTCATGCGGTCGTATACAGTATGCTAGCTTACCGCTTAGCGTATTTAAAAGTTTACTATACTAAGTATTTTATGACAGCTTTATTAAATAACGTAATAAGTAGCGAGAAGAAAATAAATGAGTACAAACAAGAACTTATGAATCTAGGTATTAATTTAGTAAAACCAGATGTTAATAGAAGTTTAGCTAATTTTAGAGTTTTTAAAAACGACATTGTTTTTGCATTGACTGCGATAAAAAATGTTGGTTATAGAAGTGGTTATGAAATAGTTCAAGATAGAATTAATTTTGGCCCTTATCTAGATATAGATGATTTCTTGAAACGTATGAATAAGAAGGTTGACCATCAGGCTGCAATTTCACTGGTTAAGGCTGGCGCTTTAGATACTTTTGGTTATAATCGAGCTACTTTGATGAAAAAGGTAAATGATTATTATTCAGATAATAGGCAGTTTATAAATAATGTACGTGTTGCGTTGTCTGCAGAAAGTGGTCTAACATTAAAGGTAGAAGAGATAGAAGACTATTCAATTACAGAAAAAATCCAAATGGAAAAAGAAGTCACAGGGACATACTTCTTAAAACATCCAGTCCAAGTAGAAAAAGAGAAGTATTCTTATTTACCACTACAATACATTGGTGGTGAAGTTAGCGATAGTTATGTAGAAATCATAACGAGAAAAGAGATACGAACTAAAAATGGCGATTATATGGCATTTTTAACAGTTAACGATGGAAAAAATGATTATGATGTTACTGTTTTTCCAAGTGTATTTAAGTATGCTAATGTATTTATAAAAGTAGGAAGTTTCGCTGTTATGACTTTGAAAAAACAACTTCGTAATGGTAGAGAACAGTATATCCTAGAAAAAATTGCTAGTTTAAAAAATTATAGAGAATACTGCCTAACTAATATAAAAACTATCTATACAATTATTGATAAAGAAATATTAGAACTTTTAAGTGAATATAAGGTTGATGATGGAAGAGTTAAGGTAATAGCCTTGCTTGATAATGACTCTACAAAAGGGAAGACTATTACAATTAATAACGAACATGAATTTGTTCATAATTTTTTGGAAAAGTTCCCTGGAAAACGCATCAAAATCACATATAAGTAAAAAAAACAAAAATAATCGAACAAAAATAAAACAAAATTCTGTTTTTACTAGAAAAAATTTCAAAAATATGATATTGTTGATAGGTAAATTTAAAAATAATTAATAAAATTATGAGGAAGGTAAGACTACATGAAAAAAATCGCAGTTTTAACAAGTGGTGGGGATGCACCAGGAATGAACGCAGCTGTGCGTGCCGTTGTAAGAACAGCAATCTATAATGGATTAGAAGTTTATGGAGTATATCAAGGATATAAAGGATTAGTTGAAAACAATATTAAAAAACTTGAAGTAGGGGATGTTGGTAACATCATTAACCGTGGTGGTACAATGCTTTATTCAGCACGTTTACCAGAATTTGCTAACCCAGAAGTTAGAAAAGATGCTATTAAAAACTTAGAAGCTTTAGGAATTGATGGATTAGTAGTAATCGGTGGAGATGGTTCTTACCGTGGAGCTATGGCTTTAAGTAATGAAATGAACATTAAAACTATCGGTGTACCAGGAACAATCGATAACGATATCTGCTGTACTGACTTCACAATTGGATTCGACACTGCACTTAACACTATCGTAGACGCAATTGATAAAGTTCGTGATACTGCATCAAGTCACGAGCGTGCATTCATTATCGAAGTTATGGGACGTAACGCAGGAGACTTAGCATTATTTGCTGGTATCGCTGGAGGAAGTGAAAGTCTTCTAATCCCTGAGAAAAAAGAAGATATCGAAGAAGTAGTTGCTCGTATTAAAGCAGGGGAAGATCGTGGTAAAAAACACTCAATCATCGTTTTAGCAGAAGGTGTTATGGGTGGACAAGAATTAGCTAAAGAATTAAAAGAACGTACTGGAGAAGAAGTAAGAGCTACTATTCTAGGACACATTCAACGTGGTGGAACTCCATCAGCTCAAGACAGAGTATTAGCTTCAAGATTAGGTAACTACGCCGTTCAATTATTACTAGCTGGTAAATCAGGTCGTGCTGTAGGTATCCAAAATAATAAACTTGTAAGTACTAAATTTGAAGACGTATTTGCTGATGTTCACAATGTAGATTTAAATATCTATGAAGTATCTAAACAACTTTCAATCTAGTGAAGAAAAACGTTTTCTTTCTTGAAAATAACTATTTTTTAGGAAAGTATTTGAAAATTTATTGGAAATAAGTTAAAATAATAAAAGATTAAAATTTAAGAGGTATATTATGATACAGAAAAAAACAAAAATTATTTGTACTATTGGACCTAAGTCTGAGGCTAAAGAAACATTAACACAAATGGTAGAGTTAGGAATGAACGTTTGTCGTCTTAACTTCTCACACGGTGACTACTCAGAACACGGTGCAAGAATCCAAACAATCAAAGAAGTTAGAGAAGCTACAGGAACTAACTTAGCTATCCTTTTAGATACTAAAGGTCCTGAAATTAGAACTCACAACATGGAAAATGATGCAATCATGTTAGAAACTGGAAAAGATGTTATCGTTTCTATGACAGAAGTTCTTGGAACAACAGAAAAATTCTCAATCACTTATGGTGAATTAGTACACGACGTTAAAGCTGGAGATACAATCTTACTTGACGACGGATTAATCGGATTAACAGTAAACAAAGTTGATGTTGAAGGTGGATTAATCTACACTACTATTCAAAATGGTGGAGTACTTAAAAACAAAAAAGGTGTCAATGTACCAGGTGTATCTACAAAATTACCAGGTATCACTCCAAAAGATGAAGAGGATATTCGTTTCGGATGTAAACAAGATATCGACTTCGTTGCTGCTTCATTCGTTCGTACAAAAGAAAACGTACTAGAAGTTAGACGTATTCTTAAAGAAGAAGGATGTGAACACGTTCAAATCATCCCTAAAATCGAATGTCAAGAAGCTATCGATAACATCGATGAAATCATCGCAGTATCTGATGGTATTATGATCGCTCGTGGAGACCTTGGTGTTGAAGTACCAGCAGAAGAAGTACCAATCATGCAAAAAGATATTATTGCTAAATGTAACGAAGCTGGTAAATTCGTAATCACAGCTACTCAAATGTTAGACTCAATGCAAAAAAACCCACGTCCAACACGTGCCGAAGTATCTGACGTAGCTAACGCAATTTACGATGGAACTGATGCAATCATGTTATCAGGAGAATCGGCAGCGGGTGCTTACCCAATCGAATCAGTTCGTACAATGGCCACAATCGCTAAACGTACTGAAGAAATGCAAGATTACTCTCGTATCTTAAAAGAACGTTCTAAAAAAGTTGTATCTAAAGATATTACAAATGCAATTGGAGTATCTGTAGGATACACAGCTCTAAACTTAGACTTACACACAATCGTAACTTACACTGAATTAGGAAAAACAGCTAGATTAATTTCTAAATACCGTCCAAACGCGTCTATTTTAGCTGTAACTCCAAGTGCTAAAGTTGCTCGTGGATTAAGCTTAGTATGGGGAGTTGATGCTCAAATCTCTGAACAAGCTAAATCTACAGACGAAATGTTACTAACTGCTGCAAGAATCGCTAAATCTTCAGGATTTGCTAAAGTAGGAGATGCTATCGTAATCACTGGTGGTATCAACACTTCAGTAAGTAACGCTGGAACAACAAACTTCTTAAAAGTTTCTGTAATCGACTAATATAAAAATTAAAGAAGAAGTAGGAAATCCTATTTCTTCTTTTTTGTATTATTTAGAAAATAATTTGTGGAATATTGTGAATAATAAAAACAAAAAGTGGCCCGTAATGGACCGCTTTTCGTTATATTAACACAAAATAAAAATTTAGGGTAAATTGTTATTTTGTAGTATTGATCGGAATTGCTTCCGACATTAAATTAAAAGTTTATTGTTAAATAAATTTAACAACCGAAAGGAAATATATGACTATAGTATTATAGTCGTTAAAATGGAAGTCGAAAGAGTCTTCCACAGTTTTTAAGAACAATCAAATAGATTGCATGAGATATATAGATATATCCCCTTACCTATTAACTCATGTAACATTACCACATATTGTTTGGGAAAATGGTCAACTCTTGAAATATTGGCTAATTTATTTAATTTGAATTATTCCCACAATATAGATATTTCAGTAATAATTAATATCAAATGCAACAAATAGTATAATTGAAAAGAAATAAAATAATATTAATTATACCTAAATATTTTAATGATAAAATTATCTTACTAACTATTTACAATTTAATTTTAGCAAATTATAGCTATTTGTCAAATATAAGGAAATGATCCAATCTTAAACGCAAGAAATATTATCTTATATTTATTTTTGTATATACAATCGGGAAAGTTGAATTTTAAAGAATAAGTGAAAATATTTAGAATATGCAAACTTACAGATAATGGCATTTATAAAATATAAGATTATAAAAAAGGAGCAACTGAAAACTGTAATTTTAGTTAATCAAATTTTCGAGTTGCTCCGTAGTTGGTAGATGGTCCATATTAGTATCTACAAACTCTCCAGATTCATAATATAGAATCCGTATTGTGTGAAACGGTTAGTCTCTATTTTATAAAATATGATATGAAATTATCTATTAACAATATTAGGAGAGTCTCCAGTAGTTATTACTTCTACTGCAGCATTTAAAGCTCCTTCTACAAGGTTTTTAACTGCTGTTTCAGTGTAGAAGGCAGTGTGTGGTGTGTAGATAATATCATCTCTATCAATTAATTCCTGCATTAATTGGTCGTCGAATTCTTTATTTGAGAAGTCTTTAGGAACGTAATTTCCTTCGTTTTCATATACGTCAAGACTAGCTCCTAGTAGCTTACCACTGTCAAGCGCACGAATAACAGCTTTAGTATCAACAAGAATACCACGTGCGGCATTAGCGAAGATAGATCCGTCTTTCATTTTGCTAAAGAATTCATCGTTTACCATGTGAGTATATTCTTTTGTAGCAGGAACATGAAGTGTAACTACGTCAGATTGAGCTAATAATTCATTAATGCTGTCAACATATGTTAATACTTCACGAGCTGCATCAGAAGGGTATAAGTCATAACCAATAACTTTACAACCTAATCCTTTAAATAAAGTCGCTGCTTGACGGCCGATATTTCCTGTACCTAAAACTCCTACAGTAAGTGTTCTAAGCTCGCGAGAAATAATATTTTTATTCCATGTGAAATCATGTCTCTCAACGTTATTTAAAATTTTTCTAATATTTCTGCTTATGTATAAAACAGTTGTAACAACGTGTTCAGCAATTGCGTTAGGCGAGTAACGTGGAACGTTTGTCATGCTAATTCCTAATTCACGCATGTATTTTATATCGTAAATATCGAATCCAGCCATTCTGTTTGCGATAACTTTTACACCTTGCTCTTTTGCATAGTCGTAAACTTCTTTTGCAAATGGTCTATTTTGGAACATTACTGCTCCTTGTTTCCCTTCTAATAGGTGTTTTGTTTCTGCTTGAAGCTCCCCTTCATGTAGATCAACTTCCACCTCTGGATGTTCTTTCAACCATGCATCAACAAATGGTCTTTCATCTTCTCTCAAGTTAAATAGTGTTAATTTCATAATAAATCTCCTTTTAATTTTTTTATATTTTAGCTGAATATTAGATTAGTATATTGTATTAAATATATGGGTAGTAATATCTAGTATTCAGCTAAAACATAACATTACTAAAATTAGTAACATACGATAGATAACGCTTACAACTTTTATTTTAACAGAAAAACAAATTATGTCAACACAGAATAAAAAATAATACAGAAAATATATTTAATAAAAATAATACGCTTACAATATTGTTGTAATAGTGTCTGATTGGGAATATCAGAGAAAGACACACTTGATGAAGATGATTAGTTTAAAAATAGATATTAACATAAAAAGTATCAAAGATAAATATTATTATATTTATTGAAAATATGATTATAAAAATATTTTAATTTATAGTACAGTTGATAGGGTGTTTTAAACAAATTCTAAGAACTATTTAGAAATTTTTCTAAATAGTTCTTGACTTTAATATAAAGTAGAGTTACAATCTATTTAGAAAGATATCTAAATAGAATTGCAGTTCGTAATAAAAAGAGGTGATATACATGGGATGAGTGAAACTTTAAAGGCGATATCTGATCCAGTAAGAAGAAATATACTAGAAATGTTGAAGGAAGAGAAGAAAAGTGCAGGAGAGTTAGCTTCAGAATTTAATCTATCTGGGGCGACTGTATCGTATCATTTAACGCAATTAAAAAAAGCAGGTTTGATATTAGAATCTAGACATAAAAATTTCATATACTATGAGTTGAATGCCAGTGTATTCGAAGAAGTACTAGTCTGGATTTATGGTTTAGGAGGAAAAAACGATGAGAGTAGATAAAAAAAGTTTGTTTTTAAGTGTCGGTATCTGTTTATTACCGATATTGATTGGAGTTTATTATTATGGTGTGTTACCTGAGCAAATAGCTGTGCATTTTAATGCTAAAGGAGATCCAGATAATTTTGTGAGTAAGGTTCATGCGATTATTGGTGTTCCTATATTCTTAGCGATAGTTCAGGTCATAATTTCGCTAGTAGTTGATTTTGACAAAACTCCTAAAAAAGGTGCACTAATAATTAAGGGGATTATACCTTTGCTAAGTGTTCTAGTTCAAGGTGGATTAATAGCTTATGCCTTAGATAATAATTTTAATGTACCCCAATTAACAGTGTTTGTTATTGGAATACTGTTTATTATACTTGGGAACTATTTACCTAAAAAAGAATTTTGGGGAAAATATAATTTTAATCTTTTAGGTTTGGAAAAAGGTGTCAATGAACAAAAAGTGATTAGAGCTTACGCACTGCATATGACTTTTAGTGGGGTTGCTATATTCATTAGTGGATTCTTTAGTTCTACAGTAGCGTTAGTTTTAATAGTTATTTTTGCAATTACCTCTGCAGTTTTACCTTTTTACTTGGTTAAAAAATATAAAGGTTAGCAACTTATTCTATTTTAAACTCTTAAAGTAGATTTCAGCTGAAAATTATTCTTAGGTTAAATTCCAGTTCTTTTCTTTGAATTGGAATTTATTTTGGAGATTTACTTAAGATTAATTTTAGATTTAATCATTTAGGATATTGCTTTTAGCGATTAAAAGTTTGTGTTATAATTGAAATTACGAAAATGATTTATGTAAACTGAGCATCATTTTCTAAAGAATTAGATTAGGAGGGCATAGAGTGTTAGAACTTAAAAATATAGTTAAAAAGTATAATACTGGTGGTAGTGAAGTAGAAGTACTAAAATCTGTAAATATTCATTTTAGAGAAAATGAATTTGTATCGATTTTAGGAGCAAGTGGAAGTGGAAAAACTACGCTATTAAACATTATAGGTGGTTTAGATAAATACACATCTGGTGATATGGCTCTTATGGGGCGTTCTACTAAAGAGTTTAAAGATAGAGATTGGGATAGTTATAGAAATGGGACTATAGGTTTTGTCTTTCAAAGTTATAACTTAATATCTCATTTAAGTGTTATTGAAAATGTAAAATTAGCTTTGTCTATCTCAGGGCATTCTAATTCAGAAAATCATGAAAAGGCTAAGAAAGTATTAGAAGATGTTGGATTAGCGGAGCATATGTATAAAAAACCTAATCAACTTTCTGGCGGTCAGATGCAAAGGGTGGCAATCGCTCGTGCATTAGTTACTGATCCGAAGATTATTCTTGCTGATGAGCCTACAGGAGCGTTAGACAGTAAGACTAGTGTTCAGATTATGGAGCTTATTAAAGAAATAAGTAAGACGAAGTTAGTTATAATGGTAACGCATAATCCAGAAATAGCGAAAAATTATAGTGATAGAATAGTACGAGTTAAGGATGGAGAGATTCAAGAGGATACAAATCCGTATGAGGCTAACGAGATTACTAATAATGGATTTTCTTTGAAGAAAACTGCGATGGCATTTGGTAGTGCGATTAAATCAAGTTTTAAAAACCTCCTTACGAAGAAATTCCGTACGTTTATGACAGTTGCAGCTAGCAGTATAGGGATTATTAGTATAGGTCTAGTATTGTCTATTTCATCGGGAATGGATAAATATATTCAAACAATGCAAAACGAAAATTTATCATCAATGCCGATTATGATTAGTGCAAATCAGGTAAACTTCGGGCTTAGTGTTGATGATGATAATTCAGAAAAAGATTCTAATGGCTCAGAATTAGTACCGAAGTCTAGCCGTGATGTACATAGAAACTTGTATTCGGTGGATGCGTTAGGGAATGGAGAAACGTTTATAAACTATATTCAAAATAATGCGAAGGATTATTATTTTGCGATTGAATTTACTCAAGGATATACGATACAGGCGTTGACTAAAAATGTAAAAGGTGATGTAATTGCTGTAAAACAAGAGCAAGATGCATTAGGCGATGCTATTTTTGGAGTATTACCAGAAGATAAGAATATGATTATGAATCAATATGAAGTGGTAAAATCATCTAAAGATAATTTTGAATATCCTAGTGATAATGAAGTTGTATTATTTACTGCGAAAAATAACGAAATTGACAAAGCTACATTGAAAGCATTAGGTTTTGATGAAAATTCAAAAGTTAAGTATGAAGATATTATTGGAAAAGAATTTAGTGTTATAGATAATAATAACTATTATAGAAAAATAGGTGATAGTTTTGTTCCACGCGATGTTGATACTAAGATGTATGATTCGGGAACTAAGGTTAAGGTAGTTGCTATATTAAAAGCTAAAGATAGTTTTACTAGACCTCAGATGACAATCGGATATACAAAATCATTACAAAATAAAATGCTGGAAAAAGAGGCTAAATCTGATATTGTAGTTGCGCAAGAAAAGGATAAAACTGTAAATGTTGCGACACGCCAGAAGATTGATGCAGATATGGCCGATCAAATTCTTGCGACAATAGGTGGAAAATCTACACCAAGCGCAATTATGCTTTATCCAAAATCTTTCAATGATCGTGATAAAATAGCAGAAGTTATCAATAATTTTAATAAAAAGATAGCTGAGAAATATGGATCAGACAGCTCAGATTATCACAAATATAGTATCACATATGCAGATATGGCGAAGCAGATGACAACAATTATGTCACAGATGATTAACACAATTTCGTTAATCTTATCAGCATTTGCGGGAATTTCATTGATAGTATCATCTATTATGATTGGGATACTAACGTATGTATCTGTAGTAGAAAGAACGAAGGAAATTGGTATTCTCCGTGCAATCGGCGCTCGTAAAAAAGACATTACAAGAATCTTTATCGCAGAAGCTGGATTAATCGGATTTATTTCCGGAACTGTAGGTGTAGTAGTGACTATGCTTCTATCTATTCCTATTAGCAGGGCTGTTGCTAAAGGGTTAGAAGTGGAGAGTTTCGCAGCGTCATTAAATGCTAAAGCATCAATCGGATTAATAGCGCTTAGCTTAGTGTTAACACTTATAGCTAGTATCATTCCATCAAGAATAGCAGCTAAGAAAGATCCAGTAGAAGCGCTGAGAACGGAATAATAAATAATATGAGGAATAGTGGATTGAGTTATAATCGTAAAGTTGAGAAAAAGTGTAACTTTCGGTAGTTAATAGAATCTAATATTCCTCGTTTTTCTGTTTATTTTGTGGATAATTGTAAAAGGAGTGTTACAGGTGATTGACATCGGTGTTTAGGTGTAATTGACACACATCTTGGTTTGCAATATAATTTATATTATATATATATTAAGTAGGAGGTTTTTATGGTAATAGGTTCGTTTATAGTTTTTATGATATGTCTTCTTTTATTTTTATCTGTTTTGTATTTTGATAGAAGAAATCTGTTTTTAGGAATATCTTTTATAGCGACAGGTTTGAGTTTTGTTTTTTATATAATGGCGCTTATTGTTAATAATGCAGAAGATAATAAAATTGTTTATAATTTAGGTGTAATATTGCTTGTTATAGCAGTTGAGGTGTTAACTCTACTACCAATAGCGGTAGTAATTTTGTTTTTATTTAATTCGATTATGCTTATTAGAAGAGAAGGATTAAGGATGGGGAACCTACTGAGTCTAGCTACGTTTTTCTTACTGGTAGGGTACATTGTTTATTGGCCTCGTGTTGCTACCTATACATATGACAATATTCTGTTAAATACACTTTATGTTTATGTCAGTTTAGTAGTTTTATATTTTTTATGTATAGCAATGTCTTATTTAGTATCTAGTGTTTTAAATTTCATTAATATTCTACCGAGAAGAATTGATTATGTAGTGGTCTTAGGTGCGGGGTTGATTGGTGAAAGAGTAACACCTCTTCTTGCTAGTAGAATTACAAAAGGGATAAAAGTTTATAAAGCTAATCCTGGAAGTAAATTAATCATGTCGGGAGGGCAAGGCCCTGATGAAGTAGTCTCTGAAGCATTTGCGATGAAAAACTATGCTTTAGAGCAAGGCGTTGATGAAAGAGATATAATTATGGAAGATAAATCAACATCAACAGAAGAAAATATAATATTTTCTAAAAAATTTATTCCTGCAGATAAAAGATTTGCTATAGTGACGAATTACTATCATGTATATCGTGCTTTAGTTCAAGCTAGAACTCTTGGATATAGATGTATTGGTTATGGGGCTCCAACGAAGTTCTATTTTAGTCTTAATGCATTTATTAGAGAATTTATAGGATATCTATATTTCAAAAGGAAAATACATACTATAGTCTTAGGCGTGCTGACAATCTTGTTTATAGCTGCTAGTATCTTCATGGAAATATATTATTTGATTAATTATCGCTAGAATTTAAGGGGATTGACTTAACAAAATTATTTTTGAAATTAATTTTGTTAAGTTTTTTTCTATCGGGATGACCCGAAAGCCCTAAATTTTAACAAGGCTTATATGGAAACTCATATACGCAGTGGTTTATTGATATCTAAATTAGCTTTATAAAAGCTTTTTAGATATCTAATAAACTGTGCGGGGATGACTCGACAAAATCTTGTTTCTAGAAATCACGATTTTTGAGTCGCTCCCTACAACTTGCTCCCCAAATGATTTCTAAATATGATATAATTAATTGAAAAAAAGTATTTGTGGAAGGATGTAGTGGTGTGAAAGATCATTCTTATTATATGGAGATGGCGTTAGAAGAAGCGCGGAGTGCGTATGAAAAAGGTGAAGTACCTATTGGAGCGGTATTAGTAGTGGGCGGAGAAGTGGTTGCGCGTGGGCATAATACACGTGAGGAAACTCAACAAGCACTGAATCATGCAGAAATGATCGCGATAAAAAGAGCATGTGAAAAGCAAGGTTTTTGGAGACTTGATAATAGTTATTTATATACTACTGTAGAGCCGTGTGTTATGTGTAGTGGAGCCATTGTTCAAGCTAGAGTTGAAAATGTTATTTATGGTGCAAGTGACCCTAAATATGGTTGTTGCGGAAGTTGCATTGATTTAGTAGGTGAGAATAAATTTAATCATCAGGCTAAGGTTATCTCTGGAGTGCTTGAAGAAGAGTGTTCTATGCTGATGAAGAATTTTTTTAAAGAGTTAAGAGGGCGAAAAAAGAAATAACGTTTTAATATATTAGGGCTAATGCAAAGAACTTAAATTTTAAAAAAGTTTATATGAAAACTCTTAGACGCAGTGGTTTGTTAGATATCTAAATTCGCTTTATAAAAGCTTTTTAAATATCTGATAAATTGCGAGGGCTGACCTAATGAAATCAATTTCTCCGAAATAATGAATTCTGAGTCATTCTCATATAAAATAATAAAAAATATTAATATATAAATATAATGACGATAAAAACATTCTGAGGAAAGCTGTCGTCATTTTTTGTTTTAGAATAGAGGAATGAAATCGATAATTGGTTAATAAAAATAAAGTTTTGAAGAAAACTGAAAAAGATGAAATTTTCTAATATTTTAGCTGTTTTTCGCTATCAATATTGAAAAAAATTTGATACAATAAACTTAGAAAGTATAGAGGCGTTTTAATGAAAATAGAGAATGTAATAAAGAAGTTTAATCAAGAAAAAATATACCTTTGTCCAAAGTGTTTATCAGAATCTTGTATAGAGAATATTAGCTTGGTTTGTAGTAATAATCATCGTTATGATTTTTCTAAAAAAGGATATATCCATTTAATAAATAACTATAAACCTACAAAATATAGTGAAGAGCTGTTTAGAGCTCGTAGCGAAGTTTTTGGTAATGATTTTTATGCGAATGTTTTAAAAAACATCCAAAATTTAGTTGAAAAGTATGCTAAAGGTATTGTACTGGATATCGGGTGTGGAGAAGGTTATTACATCAAGAAGTTAAAGACAGTATTTCCTGAGAAATATTTTTATGGTCTAGACAATAGTAAGGATGCGATAGAATTAGCTGTTAAAGAGGATAAGTTGAATCCGTATATGGTTGCTAATCTAGCTAATCTTCCGTTTAAAGATAATAGTGTTTCGTGTATCTTGAATATATTAACACCGGCGAATTACGAAGAATTTTTCAGAGTGCTTGGAGATGAAGGGTATTTGATTAAGGTTATTCCGAATGCTAATTATCTAAGGGAGATTAGAGAGTTGATTGGTGGTAAGGAGTATACGAATAATGATACCGTAAGTTTAATCGAGGAGAATTGTACTATCGTGGAGAGAATCACGGTAAGCAATACATTTGGATTAACACAGACGCAGGCGGCAAGTTTTCTAAAGATGACACCTTTAACATTTTCTAAAGTTATCACAGATGCTGATATTGAAAAACTAAAAGAAATTACGATAGATTTGGAGCTTTTAGTTTGTAAAAGGTAATATAAGTTTAATAAAGGGGAAAAATTATGAAGGAGGAGATATTATGAACGCAAGTAAATACGATCATGTAGTAGAGGTAAAGAAACATGCAAAGGTACCTTGGTATAAAAGATGTCTTGACTTTTCTTTAGAAGAGGATATGGACTTTATGCAAGGGATGTATGACAGACAGAAAAACTTTTATCTATGTGAAAAGGGCAGTAAGATTTACTTAGTAGACAGTGATAATCATGAAAATGAGATTACGTGGATGGATCTTACGAATTTTATAGAAGTAGAAGTTGATGATTCTGTTTATCGAAAATATAGGTATCTAAAATAAATTGGCAATTGAATAAGAGGCGTTAGAAGTAGTTTGTAAGTGTAGTACAGAAAAAAGAGGAGAAACATTATGTACGTGGCATACGATAGTAAAGACGAAGTTTTTAATGCATTGGATAAGGATATAGAAAAAAATAAAGAGTATCACTGTCCAATATGTGGGGGAAAAGTAATTTTCAAAAAAGGAGTGAAGATTCAATCGCATTTTGCTCATGCTAAAAATTGTTCTTGTGAGTTTGAAACTTATAAGAAGGAGAGTAGTGAGCATCTAGAAGCGAAGAAAGATCTTTACGAACATTTTAGAAAAAAATATCGTAATGTGGAAGTCGAACATATTTTTAAAACAGGGGAAAATAATGATATTCAAATAGCGGATGTGTTTATTAAAGATAATAGCATTGCTTTTGAGTATCAAAGATCGGTTATTCCTTTTGACCTTATTAAGGCTAGAACTAGAGGGTATATGAAGGCTGGTTTGAAGCTGATTTGGTTAATTGATACAAACAAATTTATAAAAGAATTAAAAAGTTACGATGGTATAAGTTATATTAGATATTCGCCGTTTGTGGATAATTTTTTGAATTATTATCAAGGGAAAGTATTCTTCTACGGTTGGGATAATATAAATAAAAAATTTGAATTCTATCAAATTTGGGCTCATAATCTAAAAAAACGAAATGCTGTTTGTATAAAAACTTCATTAAGTATTGATGAGTTTGATGTACCACTTGATTTAAAGCTACTGGACAAAGATTTAACGTCTAAATTATATCCATCGGATGTTGAAAATTATGTCTATGAACAAATTAAATTTGATAAGACTGTGAAAAATAAAGTTTTAAGCATGTTTTATAATCAACATATAGAGTTGAATAATATTCCTGAAGTAATTGGTGTTAACATGTTAGAACAGGTACTTATTAGAACGCCGCTTGTCTATTGGCAAGGATTAATGTATAGATTTTATAAAGAAGGTAAGAGTTATTCTGAGCTTATAAGAATAATGAGTAATATTATAGAATTTAAAGATAGTATTTATATAAATAATATTCAACAAGGGGAAATTTTCTTAAAAGTATTTAAAACATATTATGCTTTGTTAGTAGAAAATGACAAGTAAGAGGATAAAGCTATGTGGGAGTATAGTGGGAATTTTACAGAAGAACAAAAAAGAGTGCTGCTTTCATTAGTGGCAATTGAGAAGGTTACTTCGCTTAAATTACATAGGGTATTTAATGATTTAAATAGTATAGAGAAGATTTTGGATTTATCTATACCAGAGTTAGCTGTATATTTTGGAAGTAATGCTGAGGAAGTCTATACCAAACTTCATAATAATATGGAGTTTGATTTCGAGAGTTATTTTGAATTTTATAATGTGAGATATATGTTCTGTGATGATGTTTATTTTCCTAAGGAACTTTTTAGGGTTTATGATTATCCGTACGTTATCTTTTATAGAGGTAATAAGGATCTGCTGTTGTTTAGGAGAAAGATTTCTATAGTAGGTAGTAGAAACAATACCTTGTATTCGAAAGATGCTCTCGATTGTATAGTGCCGTATTTAGTGATGAATAATTTTGTAATAGTAAGTGGTCTTGCTACAGGTGTCGATAGCCTTGCTCATGAGGGGGCTTTAAAAAGTAAAGGATACACTATAGGTGTAATAGCTCATGGGCACAACATTATTTATCCGGAACAAAGTTACAAGCTCTATAAGGAGCTAGAACGAAATCATCTTATTATATCTGAGTATTTTCCAACTTCACCTATAAGAAAATATAAGTTTTTAGAACGAAATAGGCTTGTTGCTGGTCTTTCTAGTGCTCTTTTGGTAACTGAAGCAGCAAAAAGAAGTGGTACACAGAGAACGGTGGATTTCGCCTTAGATGTAGGTTCTGATGTATTCTGCCTACCGGGAAAATTTGGCGATAAGATGAGTTATGCAATGAACGAATACATTAAAGAGGGGGCGATACTTGTAAATAAATTAGAGGATTTTGGTGATGAATTAGGATTTTAGTATAGATATTTGAAAGGATGATTACTATGACAGATATCTTGTTTATTAATCCACTAGGTTGGGATAGATATATTTGGGCGAGAGTCTTAGAAAATATGCCAGACCAAACCTTTGATTTTATTGAATTTACCGAAGAGAGTTTTAAATCTATATCAAAAAAAGAAATTGAGCAGGTGCTATTAAATAAAATGACCCAAGTAAAAAGAGGAGGTTACATCGTAACTGCTTCTTATGGTACTGTCGTTTTACTTAACGGTTTAGAGATTTTTAGTGAATACCTTGATGGTGTTAATCTAATCATCATCGAGGGCTTAGAACCTATACCTCCTGAATCGGTGTTAAAAACATATTTTGAACCAGAGATAAAGTTCACTAGTAAAGAAGAATATCTATCAAAGACACTTAGTGTAGAAGAGATGAGGGATGAGTTTTTAGTGGAGTTAATCCTAAAAAAACTCAGAAAAGTAGGTAGTGAATATATGGTGAGACCGAACTCGCAAACAGAGTATGATTATTTATCTTTGTATGCGGGGATAGATAATTTAGAACTATTAAAAAGAAGTAGGACTGTGTTTGATAAACTTACGGTATTTTCTTACTTCAAGTTAATAGGGATGAATTATACGCAAATTGAGGAGTCGGATCATCTTCTTATGGTAACTAAACCAAAGATGATCTTGGATATATTATTAGGGAAATAGAAAATTATGATAAATTTTATAATGGAAAATTCGATAATGTGTAAAAGGAACATATTATCATTACGATATAAAATTATTGTTTGAAGCAAGTAGCTGATTGATATGATATTGGCTACTTGTTTAATTTTTATATTATAAGCTATATTAGTTGATAGAAATTATCAAGTATAGTATAATTTACGAGTTGTTTAAAATCAGAAGATGATTTTATGGAGAGAATATAAAAATAGAATTATAGAAGGAGAAGATAAGTGAGAAACTTTTTTAATGCACTATTAGGTAAGAAAAGTCCAAAGTTTTTTGAAGTGATAAAAGGAAGAAAATCAGTTAAGTATTTTGATACTGATGTTAAAATTAAACGTGAAGAAATTATAGAAATGTTAGATGAAGCGAATATTGCTCCTTCATCTTGTAACTTGCAACCTTGGAGATATATTGTGGTAGATACTCCGGAAGGAAAAGAGAAATTAGGTAGTGCTAACTATAATAAAATTCAAAATGATACTTCTGCTGCGATGATTATTGTACTAGGAGATTTAACCTACTATAATAAGTTTGACGAGGTATATGGTGAAGCTGTAGAAAAAGGTTATATGACTCAAGAAGTTAAAGATGGCTTTGAAAAAGGTATGGTTCCTCAATTAGAAAAAATCCCAGTTGATAAAAATAGAGAAGGTGTTTACTTTGATTGTGGATTATGGACGATGCAGTTTACTAATATAGCTTACGCTAAAGGATATGACACTAATATTATCGGTGGATTTATGAGAGATAAAGTAGCAGAGTTATTTGAGTTAGAAGAAAACTTAGTGCCTGTGATGTTAATTGCACTAGGTAAAAAAGAAAAAGATGGAAGACCGTCTGTAAGAATTAAAGCTGAAAAATTAGTAAGATTTGAATAATATAATAGTACTTTTGCTATAAATATCAAAAATATAAAAAGGAGCAACTATGTGGAATTGAAGTTTCAGTTTCAAAGTTGCTCTTTATTTCGTCCAAATAATTTTGAATTTTAGTAAATACATTATAAAATAGTAAATATATGTTTAAATAGAAAAAAAGGAGAAATAAAGTGGAAAAATTAGAGGCGGTAATATTTGATTTTGATGGAACGATAGTAGATACAGAAAAAGTTTACTATGAAAACATGCGTGACTTAACTGAAGAGGTATTAGGTCAAAAATTAGATAAGATGGACTACATAAAAAATGTTTCAGGGACGAATGAAGAAACAAGTAAGAAATACTATAATGAAAGATATAGCATGTCTAGTGAGGATTACGATAAGTTTGAGGCGGAGATTACTAAGCGTATTCTAGATAATTACCATAATGCACCTGTATTACCAGGTATTGCGGAACTTATGGAATATCTACATGCTCATGGGATAAAAATGGGGATAGCTTCAAATGGTAAAAGAGAACATATTGAAATTGGTCTTCAAAGAAAAGGTTTTGAAAAATATATATCAGTTATAGCTACGAAAGAAGATAGGGTCACACCTAAACCAGCTCCAGATATCTATCTGTTAGTAGCTGAAAAATTAGGAGTTAGTATAAATAATGTTATAGCTATAGAAGATTCGCGACCAGGGGCATTGGCTGCAACCGCATCGGGAGCAACGCTAATTTTACAAACGAATGATATCACAAAACATATGGATTTTGCTGGTGTAAACTATAAATACAAAGATGTAGATTTAGTTGAAACAGTTAAAGAAATTGTTGAGAATAAATAGTGTACAAAAATTACTCAGAAGAGTATAATAAACTTATTAAGAG
>CAUUCZ010000004.1:0-44681 GCA_963543895.1 uncultured Gemella sp.
TTAATAATGTTTTTCTTATTTAATTACACAAGAAAATAGTGATGAATTATTCTTAATATAAAAGTTTAGGAGATAAGGAATGGCCGAAAAGAATGTGCATGGAAGTATTTTTAAAAAACTAAGGGAAGAAAGAGAATTTAAATTAAAAGATGTGGCAGGTGGTGTCATTTCTACGCGAACATTAATTCGTTTCGAATCTGATGAAACTAGTATATCTATAGCTACATTTGAAAAATTATTAGAGAATTTAGATATCAATTATTTAGATTATTTAACGTTTTATTATGACAATACAGACACCGAAACTACTGAATTCGCTAATAGACTGCAGAAAATTCTTCAATCAGGTTCTTCATCAAAGTTAGTGAATGAATGTAAAAAAGAGCTGAAGAAAAAAGATATCGAATTTAGTAAGAGATTAACTATATTGATTTATTTAAATAATATTCTTTGGAAAGAGGATAAAGAATTATTTGAAGAGAATAGAAGAATAATAAAGGATAGAATTGATTCACTGAATAAATTGGGATTTGATGAAATTTACGGACTGTTTATTCTAATATATTCAGCATCAAAAGGTGATTATTCAGTAGAATACATTGAAAGAATTATTGAAGATTGTTTTAAAAATATCCCAGTTAGAAATTATTTGAGTAAATATATGAGTGCGGTATATTGTGACTTGTTAAAAGTAGCGCTATCGTTCTTAGTAAGAGCAGGTTACTATGATTTAGCCGAGAAGAGATGTAAAGAGACGCTTAAGCTATTTAATGAAAATCCACTGCTATTAAATAGAGCTGCTTTTTCTAAGGAAATCGTTGCAATCATGGCTTCTCTATATTTATTACAAAATAAGGAAGAAGGGGTTATATTAGCAAATAAAATTTTGAAATACGAAGATATTGTTGCAGAGATTACTGGTGATCCTTATTATAGACAGGTAAGGGATGTAACCTATGAAGCTTATTGTAAAGTAAATAAGACAGGTCTTGATATTGAATTCTAATAATTTAGGAAACTATTAAAGAAATTAGTTCACTAGTTAGTGAATTAGTTTCTTTTTTTATTGCTAAAATAACATTTAATTAAATTTTTGCTTTGAATTTAGAAGACAGTTTTGTCATTTAGGAGAGGTAAATATTGAGGAAAATTGTATATTTTAAGGGTAATGTGACTATTTCTTCATGATTTATGTAAACAACAATTGTTCATGTTAAAATTATCTGTATAAATCATTGTTTACATTTTTTTATGGAGGAAATATATTATGATAAAAAGAAAACAAAGGTTTTCGCTTAGGAAGAATAAAATAGGTGCTATGTCCGTTCTTTTAGGAATTAGTTTTGTTGGAGCTGTTGCTAGTGGTAGTGATGTTAAAGCTAATGAAATTAGTGAAGAAAAAGCTTCAAAGCTAATTGAAAAAGAAGTAGTTGGTAAGACTACAAAACAAGATGTAGAAAAAGCTCAAGCGAAGGTAGATGCTTCTAAAGAAGCAGAAAGCTTAAAAAATAAAGCTATTGAGAATAAAACAACAGAAATCAATAATAATGATAATGAAATCAGCAAAATAAAAGCAGATATCGAAAGAGATAAAGATGCTACTGATGAAAATATCAATAAAGCTGAAAAGAAAGTGGAATCAGCGACTGAAGAATTAAAAAATAAAAATAGCGAATTAGTAAAAACTAAAGCTGAAAAAGAAGAAAGAGAATCTGATTTAGTATTAGTGAAAAAAGATGTAGCAGATAAAACTAAAGATCTAGAATCTAAACAAGCAAAGGCTAAAGAAATTAAAGGTGAAATCGACGGTACTGAAAATGTTACTAAGAAATTAGAATCTGAAAAAGCTAAAAATGAAAATATTAAAAAAGAATTAGAAACAGAGAAATCTAATAAAGTAGATGCTGAAAAAGAATTAGAAAAAGCTAAAGAATTCGACGCTAAACTTGCAGATGATACTAAGAAAGCTGAAGAAAACTTAAAAGCTAAAAATGAAGAATTAAAAGCTAAAACTACAGATTTAGACAACGCTAAGAAAGATGAAGCGACTAAAAAAGCGGAATATGATGCTGTAGTGATGCCTTATGGTAGAAATGTAAAATATAAAATTGCATTAGACCAACGTTTCGTAGACAAATTCAAAGAATACATGGATTATACTCTAAACTGGAAAGCTAAAGGTATAACTATGGATGAAAAATTCGCTAAACGTAAAGAATTAAGAAAAGAATTGATTAGTCTTGAAAAAGAAATTAACCACGAATTCCTTTACAATAGATATAGTCATGAAGATGATTACGAAATTGATTTAAAAAATATGTCTGAAGAAGAAAGACTTAAAATGTCACAATACGGCATTTACTTATTAAACCAAATCCGTAGTCAATTCGGACTTGAACCATTAAAAGTTAACAAAAATTCAATGCAATTAGCAAAAGAAATCACTGAAACTGTAATGAGAGATAATCACTCTAAGTTAAATGGTGGACACTACATTAAAGGTATTTCTGAAGTTGCATCAAAACATGGTTTAATCAGAGAAGGTAATTTTTATGAAAACCTTTATAATGCAGGTTCTACAACTTTCAGTGATAACAAAATGTCAAGAAACGCATTATATGAACATATTTATAATTCAGTAATGTTATTCTTCTATGAGGGAATTATTACAGGTGGTTATGGACATGCCGAATCATTATATAGAGCTAAAACTCCAATGGGACTTGGTGTTGCACACTTCGAAAATGTTGGTGAAAATGAAAATATCAATCGACTTTCAAAAGAATTTGTTGAAAAAAATAAACAATACTTAAAATTAGATGAATTTGGAAACATCCTAGGTTTCAAATCTATGCCACTTGATGTTTTTGATGAATTTGAAAAAGAAGTAGCTAAATTACCAAAACAAGGTATCATCAAAATTTCTTACATTAAAGTTGAAGAAGAAGTTGCTATTCCTGGTAGAAATGAAGACGGAAGTTTCATTTATGATGATCCAAGCAACGAGGCAATGGAAAGAGCTAAACAAAACTTCATCGCTAAATACTCTAACGAATCTAAAGATACAGTAGAATTACCAGCAGTACCAGACCTTGAAAGCTTCAAGAAAGCATACGCTGATGCTGTAAAAGCTCGTGAAAGCAAAGAAAAACCAGTGCTAGACGCTAAAGCTAACGTAGATAGTGCAACTAAAGCATTAGATGAACTTAAAGAAACTGAAAAACAAACAGAAAAAGCAACTGCTAAAGTACAAGAAATTGACAGTAAAATCAACAACTTAACAACTAAAGCAGATGAACAACAAAAGGTTGTAGATCAACTTGAGTTAGATAATGTTAAGTACATCGAAAAAATGACTAAATTAGCTACTGATTTAGACGCTGCACAAAAAGATGTAGAAGAAAGCACTAAATTATTAGAGCAAGCTAAAGCATTACAAAAAAATGTTGAAGGTGAAATTGCTACAGCTACTTCTAAAATATCTCAACTAGAAAATGAAATAGAATCTTCTAGAAAAGCACTAGATGAAGCAAAAGATAATTTCGATAAAATAAGAAGAGCTAGATTAGAATTAGATAAAAATAAAGAAAAATTAGCTAAAGCAACAGTTGTTAAAGTTGAATTAGAAAAAGATTTAAATACACTAAAAGCTGAATTAATCCTAATTTCTAAACAATTGGCTGAGGATACAAAAGAACTAGAAAGAATTCAAAGACAATATAAATTAGAAAACTTTAAATGGGCTGTGTTAGCCGACAATAACACAATAGATCCAATTGAATTTGATCTTGAAAAATATCTAAAAGATGAAGAAGATAAAAAGAAAAAACTTGAAAGACCTGAACAGCCGATAACACCGGAAACTCCTGAAAGACCAGAAGAACCAACAAAACCTGGTACTCCTGAAAAACCGGAAACACCAAATGTACCTGCAAAACCAGGAGACAAAGCTCCAGGAATATCAAATAACCAACCTGCCTTACAACGTCCAAGTGTTAATTCAAATGGATTAAAAACTTTACCTAATACAGGTGAAAGTCAAAGTGGTATGGCAACTGTAGCAGGATTAGTAGCTTTAGCAGTAGCTGCAAGACTAAAAAGAAAAGATAAACAAAACTAATAATTGTAGGATATAAGATTAAAATCTTAGTCTATGTTTATTGAAATAAAATTTAAACCTTGAGGTATAAAATACTTATACCTTGGGGTTTTTATTCATATATCTTATATAGAAATAAAATTACAAATTATGAAGATATTTAAATAAATGAGAAACAAAGTGGTTTAGGTATGTACTTATTTGGATTAAGCTCACTAGGGGAATTATCTAACAATTTTACAAAGCAAAGTAATTTCGTAGAAGATATACTTGAAGAACAAGGTGAAAGTATACAAAGTGACTCGAATGACACCAAAAAGAGAACACAACTAAAATGTAATATGTGTAAGAGTGACAAAAATGACAATATTGACGACAAGAAAAATGAAATAAAGACAGTGGTAGGTTTAATGTCAGTGTTCAATTAGTTATAGCTCTGTTTTTATATTAATAATAAGTTGTAATTGACTTATATAACCCGATAAAACTCAAGGGATAACGCTTATTCCTTGAGTTTTATTAGATTAGATATTAAGAACTAAGGAGTTAATAACTACACAATATAAACTATTGATACTAAGTGAATAGTTATCAAATAGATACTTTGTTTATATAAATTAGTAGGTCTATAATATTAATATACATATATTAAAATGTAATATGTTTATATTACCAAAATAGGTGTATAGAAATACGAACTTTCAGGCTTTATTTAAATAAAGTGTCACAGGAGTCATTTTTTATATTTTACGGTCAAAAATAATCTTGAAAAGTGACAATTATATCATGATTTGTTATTTTATAGTATTGTGATGCTATAATAATAAATGTCTATAAGAGAGTCCGTACTTATTATTTACTATAAAAAAGATGAAATATGATGTTGACACTTTTGGTTGTTTTTTTCGTCAACATGAATATTCTAGGGGAAAGTAGTTATAATAATCGTTTATAGAAAAGGAAAATGAAGTTTATAAAAAATATAATTTTGTTAAATTGTATTTTAAATTTAATTGAAAAAGTGTTCAAACAAATTTAAATTTAACAAAATTGGAGAAAAAAAGTATTATGTACCTAAATAAATAATATTAAGTAAAAAAATATAATAATGATGAGAAAAGTATTAATTTTGAAGTTTATAAACAAGGATTATTAACGGAGAATAATATAGGCAAGAAAAAAAGAGTAACCGTGTTGTGTTGTGTTGTCGGTTACTCTTTTTTATGTTTTCAAAATTGTGTACAAATTGTGAACAAAATTACGATGTATAATCAAATACATGAGAAAATAGCTTATATTTTCTACATTAGTTACTTAATTTATGTTATAATATTATCGAGATTATTTAAGGAGGCGGATACTTGAATGGACGAAAATAAAATGCATGGGAAGATCTTCAAACAAATAAGAGAAGGTCGTGGCGTCAAATTAAAAGACGCTGCAGGAGATGCAATTTCTGTGAGAACATTAATCAGATTTGAGGCAGATGAAACTAGTGTATCTTTAGAGATTTTTGAGCAACTTTTAAGTAATATTGGAGTAAGTTATCATGATTATTTTTTAGAGTATTTACCTCTTATAGAAACTGACCAAACTGGATTTTTAAAGGGAGCCAGACAACTAGAGGCTTCGGGAAATTACTCTGCCATAAAAAGTTTAGCTATTAAGACTCTTGAGAAAGAGGATGTGCCTATTAATACTAGATTGATTATTGAACAATATCTTTGTGCTTTAAGTGAAACGGCAGGACCTCAAATTGTAAGGGAAAATAGAGCAATAGTATTAGAGCATCTAAAAAAACTAGATGTTCATAATGTTAATGAATTATTTGCTTTAGCATTTATATTAAGATCTACTACTGAGGAGGAGTTTTCTAATGATTTTGTACGTCGCATTATCAATGAAAATCTTAAACCAATGAAATCAGATAATGTTTTTGCTTCGGAAAGAGGTGAAAGATCATTGTTAATATTAAATTATGCGATTGCCTTGTTATCTAGAAGAGGATTTGTTCAAGAGGCAGAAGAATACTGTATTAAAGCGATTGATCTATTAAAAACTCACTATATTAATCTTACGCATTTTACGTTTCATGTAACTTCATTTAACTATATTCTGGCGCAAATGCAGCTCAAATTAAATAAACCTGAAGGTGTTGAGCTTGCGAATAGGTGCATACGGTTATTAGATGTACAGATTGAGTTAAATGATCTTCTAGCAGATAAGTTAACTAGGGATAGGTTAGTAAAATGGTTCTACGAAAGAAATAAAACTGGAATAGACTTTGAATTTTAAAAAATTTATCTATTAATAATAGAGTAAATTAATTAATACAATGATTATCCAAAACACGAGAACAAATACATCTTATGTTTTGGATTTTTTATTTGTATTATTAATTAAATCGTTTTACAATTTAATTAAATAATATAAATTATATTTTAAGTAAAAACGTTATCATATAATTATAGAATGATAATAGTTATTAATACTATTTACAAAAATTAAATAAAAGAGGTGTAAAGAATGTCAATTCTAAAAAAGGCATGGTTATATATAACCAGAAAAAGTTTTAAATCATTAGTTATTTTTTTAATATTAGCTACTATGTCATCATTAATTTTAAGTACTATATCAATTAAGAAATCAACTGATGCTTTATCAAAAGAAACTTTTCAAAATATAACTAGTAGTTTTTCTATGGAGATAAATAGAAAGACCAATCAAGGTACTGCTAGGGGAGCAGGTAATTTAATAGGAGAGGATATTGAGAAGATAAAAAATCTTCCAGGAGTAAAGAAATATGTTAAGAGAATGAATGTAAGTGCGGATCTAGTTGACTTAGAGCCTTTAAAACTTGCGAATCATCAGCAAGAAGAGAAAAACAACAAGCAAAGACAACTTTTCTCTAAAACGGTTATCGTTACTGGAACTAATGATTCGTCATTAGATGATAGATTCTCTGCAGAGACATTAAAATTACAAGAAGGACGTCATCTAACTGATAACGATAAAAATTCTGTTTTAATTCATGAAGGTTTCGCTAAGAAGAATAAAGTTAAAGTCGGAGATAAAATTAAATTAAAAGGTAATCCAAATGATGCAGATAATGAGAAAAAATCTGATAAAGAGGTTGAAGTTACTGTAGTTGGTATTTTTGGAGGTCAGAATAAAGGTGCTACGTCTAGTCATATGGAACTTTATGATAATATTTTTATAGCTGATACTCAAACAACTAAAACTTTATACAACTATGAAGATGGTAAAGAAATTTATCAAGACGCAACATTCCTAGTCGATGGAAAAGACAAAGTTGATAGTATTATAAATGATGCTAAAAAGCTTCCTATTAATTGGAAACAATATATGTTAGTTAAAAGTAATCAAAACTTCCCAGCTCTTCAACAGTCATTAGATACAATTTATAGTCTAACTAATGGTGTATTCATAAGTACAATAATCTTTAGTATAGTAATTCTGTCTCTAATATTATTCTTATGGATAAATAGTAGAAGAAGAGAAATAGGTGTAAGTTTAGCGATTGGTACGACTAAAGCAAGTATCATCGGTCAATTTATACTTGAGGTTCTATTAATTAGTATTCCTAGCTTTATCGCTTCATATTTCGTGGGAAGTGCAATTAGCCAAAATATCGGGAATCAGATACTGCAACAATCTATTAAATCTGTAAGTAAAACTATTTCAAATCAAGCTAATGGAGTTAATCTAGGGGCTAATGCTGAAGTAGAGGGTGCAAATAAAATTATTACCGCCTTAGATGTAAGTGTTAGTATGGATAATATGCTAACGGTGGTGCTAGTTGGTGTTGCAATAATTGTCATTGCTGTAGGAATTGCGTCTAGCAGATTAGCATACAGAAAACCTAAAGATTTATTATCTGATATTAATTAATGTAAGGAGAAACCGATGAGTATTTTTAATAGGGCATATCTTTATATTATTAGAAAAAAAGTTAGAAGTAGTATTTTGTTTTTAATAGTGACACTAATATCATTTTTCTTATTAAGTGGTAGTGTTTTGAATACTACAGTAAATAATATTTCTAAAAATTTATATAAAGATGTTAACTTTGGATTTAATATTGAAAGTACTGATAAATCCAATAAAGAAATAGAAAAGGATACTTTAAAAAAAATTGAAGAATTAAAAGGAATAACTACGAAAAATTATATTTTTTCTAAACCAGTTGTTGTTGAAGGAAAAAAGGTAGTTCAAGAAAATCAAAATATTACTTTAAATGATGAAATAAAAAATAAAAGTAATTTAGTGATGATGAATGGTATTACCGCTTCTAAAAGTAATATTGATTTTAAGAGTGAAGTTTTAAAATTGGAAAAGGGAAGACATATTGAAGAAAATGATAAAAATAAAATCATGATTCACGAAAAATTTGCCGAATTAAATAGTGTTAATTTGGGAGATAAAATTAAATTATCACAAGAAGGTAAATCATTAGAGTTTGAAATAGTTGGAATATACTCTGGTGAAAAGACTAACACTTTTAATGGCTTAAGCTCAGATTTTATTGAAAATACAGTTTATACTGATTATAAATCAAGTCAAGAATTATCAAATTTAATGGCTAATAATAAAGTAACTTCAGTAGAATATGGGGTTGAAGATCCAACTAAGTTAGACGACGTAATTAAAGCTGTTGAGAATTTAGGAATGAATAACTTAATGGTCTCTAAATCGAATAAGAATTATGAGCTTATTACATCATCAGTAGAAAGTATAACGAAAATAACTAATACGATAAGAGTAGGTAGTGTTGTAGTTGGAGTAGTTATACTATCATTAATATTAATGTTTTGGGTTCGTGAAAGAACATACGAAATTGGAATTTTACTATCTTTAGGAACTAGTAAAATAAACCTGGTGTTACAGTTTATAGTTGAGGTATTATTGGTAACTATATTTGGTCTAATAACTGCACTCGGTATAGAGATAGCGACTATCAAGTATTTAGCGAGCAATGTGGGAAGTATATTTTCTGAGGAACTACCAAAATCAATAGCTGATGAATTGATGAAGATGTCTGTTAATGGAATAGATATTGTTAATCTAGTTATAGTAATGATAGCTATAGTGATTATTTCGGTAGTTGTGGCGTTATTGCCAATATTAAAAATGAATCCGAAGAAAATTTTAACGAATATTAATTAGTGAGGAATAAGAAATGTCGATTTTTAAATTGAAAAATGTAAGTTATTTATATGATAATAGTAAGTCAAAAGTTTTAAGTGGAATTACTTATAATTTTGAAGTAGGGAAGTTTTATGCAATAATAGGAAAATCAGGTGCTGGTAAGTCAACTTTACTATCGTTATTAGCGGGATTAGATAGTCCTTCAAGTGGAGAGATATTATTCAATAATACTAATATTGAAAAAATAGGATATAGTGAACATAGACGTAAAGATATTTCTTTAGTGTTCCAAAATTATAATTTAATTGATTATCTGACGCCGCTAGAGAATCTAAAACTTGTTTCAAAAAATGCAAGTAAAGATATTCTATTAAAACTTGGATTAGAAGAAGAACATGTTAATCGAAATGTTATGAAGCTTTCTGGAGGACAACAACAACGTGTAGCTATAGCAAGAGCGTTAGTATCTGAAGCACCTATAATTCTAGCTGATGAACCAACAGGAAACTTAGATGAAAGTACTGCAGAAGAGATAATTGAAATCTTGAAGAAGGTATCTGTAGAAAATAATAAATGTGTTATCGTAGTTACTCACAGTAATCAATTAGCGAGTGCTGCTGATGTAGTATTAGAGTTAAAAGATAAAAAGTTAAAAGTTAAATAAGAAAAAAGCGAGGTTAGCTGTAGAAATTGATTGTTTTAAATCAAAATTCTTAAGCTGATCTCGCTTATTTTATTAATAAATTATAAGTGTTTTTTTAAACAAAATAGTTTATCAAGTTCATTTAATGCTTCTTCAAAGCTATAAACAAGTGTTCCGTGTTTTAAAATACCACCTAAAACATAGTGATTCATTGCATAACTTGGAATATCGTATTTATTTGCAGATTTTAATCGAATATCTGAATTTATAGCGATAATCTTTTTCTTAAGTGCAATTGCAATCCCTAACTCAACCATTACACCACTATCTTCGTTTGTAACATCAGCTAAGAAAATGTCACAGTTTTTAACAGCTTCTGTGTCGCCATTAAAGATATCTTCGGGTGTTGGTAATGTTTGTTTATCTTCGTTAAAAGGTTGTTCTATTGGATTAAAGACAGATAATCTCTCTCCAAATTTTTCTTTTAATAATTTTCCTTCTTTTAAACGTTGAGCTATTTCAGCTTCATTAAATAATGCTCCAGCTAAATAAAGTTTCATAGAATAGTCCTCCTTTTTCTCTAATAAAATTATAATATATAAGTGGATAGTTTTACAACTAAAGTATAAAGAAATTGATAGTGATTATTTGTTCTACTAGTTATTTTAGCCGAATTCTATTATAATATTTATTGAAGTAAAGAATATATATGTGAGGAATTTATTGATGAAAAGTGTAGTACTTTGTGAAAAGCCTTCGGTTGCTCGTGATATAGCGAGGAATCTTGGTGCTAAAAATAATAAAAATGGTTGTCTTGAGGGTGATAAGTATGTAGTTACTTGGGCGTTAGGTCATTTAATCACCCTTCAAACTCCTGATAAATACAAAGAATTTAATAATGTAAGCTTAGAGAATTTACCAATGATTCCAAAGTTTATGAAAACAGAAATAATTAAGAAAACTTTTAAACAGTATAAAGTAGTAGAAAATGCCCTAAATAGAAAAGATGTTAATGAAGTAATTATTGCGACTGATGCAGGTCGTGAAGGAGAGCTTGTTGCTCGTTATATTATTGATAAGGCTAAATGCAATAAAAATATAAAAAGACTTTGGATTTCTTCTGTAACAGATAAGGCGATTAAGGATGGATTTAGAAATCTAAAAGATGGGAAAGAATACCTAGGGTTATATCATTCAGGTATAGCTCGTGCTAATGCAGACTGGTTAGTTGGTATTAATGCATCAAGGGCGTTAACATTAAAGTATAACGCATCACTTAACTGTGGTCGTGTTCAAACACCAACATTGCAGATGGTTTTTGAGAGAGAAGAGAAGATTAAGCAATTTAAGCCGAAAGATTACTATACTTTCGAAGCTCAGATCGATGGAGTGAAGTTTAGTTGTGGTAATAGTGAGTTTAATCTGGAAAAAACAGAACAATTTATTAAAAAGAATATTAACAAAGAAATTAAATTTAATGAGATTCAGAAGAAAGCTAAAACTTCATCAGCAAAACCTTTATACAATTTAACTGATATTCAACAAACTGCTAGTGCGTTATTCGGAATGTCACCGAAACAAACATTAAATATAGTTCAAAGTCTATATGAAAGACATAAGGTATTAACATATCCAAGAACGGATAGTAGATATTTAACTAGTGATATGAAAAACACTATAAAAGATCGTATTCAAGCTATCGGTGGAGATTTTAGAGAAACTACTGCAAAATTGCTTAAAGTAAAAGATTATAATACTAAGAAAATTATTAACAATTCAAAAGTTAGTGATCACCACGCTATTATTCCAACTGAACAAAGACCTAACTACATGTCGATGTCAGATATGGAGACTAAAATATATAACTTAGTAGCGAAGAGATTTTTAGAGAATTTATTACCAGAGTATAAATATGAGGAAACAACTTATTCGTTTAATATTGAGAATAAGGTATTTTCTGCCAAAGGATTAAAGGTAATTCAAGAAGGGTATAAAGAATTAAGTAGAGAAGAATTACAGGATAAAACAATTAATCTTCAAAATGGTAGTCACAAATTGGAATCATTAGTTTATAATAAAAAACAAACAACTCCACCTAGTTACTATACTGAAGGTACTTTAATTTATGCTATGGAGAATCCATTTGAGTTTGTAGATGATGAGAATGAAAGAAAAATTCTTAAAGAGACTAATGGTATTGGTACTGTAGCAACACGTGCAGATATACTGGAGAAATTATTTACAAATGATTATTTAGTTTTAGATAGTGGTCGAATCAAAACTACTAATAAAGCGAAACAACTTCTAAACTTAGTGCCTAAAAATCTTAAGAGTCCTTCTTTAACTGCTGTTTGGGAGAAACAATTAGATAATATTGCTAAGAACAAACTTTCAAAAGATAAGTTCTTGAATGATGTTAAAAACTATACGAAATCATGTATTGAAGAAATCAAAGATAGTGAAGATAGATTTAAGCATGATAATATAAGTGGTAAGAAATGTGAAGAGTGCGGTAGTTTTATGCTCGAAGTAGATAAAAAAGGTATAAAGATGCTAAAATGTTCTAGTCCGTCTTGTCGCAATCGTAAGGTCATTAGTAGGTTAACAAATCTTCGTTGTGACAATTGCCATAAGAAGATGACATTATTCGGTAATGGAGAAAATGCTACTTATCGTTGTCAATGTGGAAATTCGTTGAAACAAAAAGAAGTAGATAAACGAATTAAATCTAGTAAAAAAGACAAAGCAAGTCGTGTAGATATGAAAAAATACATGAAACAAGAAAAATTAGAAAACAATGCTTTGGCAGGTTTAGCAGGATTGAAATTAAAATAAGAGGAATATTTATTTTAATAGTTCTAAATATAAAATTATTTATAGTGTAATATATTTTTTTAGTAAATTTATTGAATAGTTATAGCTGATAAATTAACTTTTTTCACTTTAATCTAGTGTTTAAAACAAGTCTATGCTATAATATATATTGAAAAAATTTGTCTGAGAGGTAAATGATGAAATATGTATCAGTGGCTGTAGATGGGCCAGCAGGATCAGGAAAAAGCACAATAACAAAAATGGTAGCAAAATCATTAGGATTCAACTATGTTGATACAGGTGCAATGTATAGAGCGTTAACGTATAATTTCTTATCTAATGGATTAGCTGAATTAGAAGAAGAAAAAATTAAAGAATTATTGAGTAAAACAGACTTCAAAGTTGAGTATGTCGATGGAGTTCAATATGTTTATGTTAATGATGAGGAAGTAAGTGATAAAATTCGAACTGCAGAAGTATCGAAATTTACTTCGTTATTCGCTAAGTCTCCAGCGGTGAGAGATTTCTTAATTGATACACAAAGAAATTTAGCTAATACGAATAACATTATTATGGACGGTAGAGATATCGCATCTGTAGTGCTTCCTAATGCTGATGTTAAAATTTTCTTAACTGCGTCAGTTGAAGAGAGAGCTAGAAGAAGAGTATTAGATTTTGAACGTCAAGGTATTGAAAATGTAGACTTTGAAAAAGTAAAAGAAGATATTAAAGCGCGTGATTGGCAAGATGAAAATAGAGATATTGCACCACTTATTAAAGTGGAATCAGCTACACTGATAGATACAACTAGCTTAACTATCGATGAAGTTGTTGATAAAATGACTGAACTAGTTAAAAGTGTAGAAAAATAAAAATCAGTAGGAGAGTACTATGTATAATTTTATTAGAAAGTTATTGGCATTATATTATAAGACTTTTTACAAGGTTACAATTGTTAATAAAGAAAAAATTGAAAATGCTAAAGGTGTTGTAATATCAGGTAATCATTTGAGTAATCATGATCCTTTATTATTCCCAGCATTTTTTGATAAGAAAATTCGTTTCATAGCAAAAGAAGAATTGTTTAAAATTATTTTTGTAAAACAGGCTTTAGAAGCTACTGGAGCTATACCAATTAAGCGTGGAACGTTTGATAGAACTGCGATAAATAATAGTATAAAATTACTTAGAGAAGGTGAAGTCGTTGGGATTTTCCCTGAAGGAACTCGCTCGCATTCTAAAGAGCTAGATTTAGGTGAGTCTCATAACGGAGCATCATTTATCGCGACTAGAGCAAAAACAAAAATTATCCCGTTTGCAATTATACCTAATAAAAATTTCAGAATTTTTTCTAGTATTAAGATTGTTGTTGGTGATGAGATTGATGCAGCGGCATTAAAAGAAGAAGGTAAGAGTCATGATGAAATTACTGCGATTTTAATGGAGAGCATTTCTGAATTGATTTCAAAGGAGAAGTAAAGTGTACGAAAAAACTATAAAATTCAAATTAGAAAAAAAATTCTTCAATCAATCAGGATTTTTAGATAATAAATATGTTTATGATTGGATGAATTTAGCTAAAAAATATTATTTAAATGGTTTAGGTATTGATATTGATTCTTTAATAAACTATGATTTATATTATGCTGATATTGATGTCAAGTATTCAATTAGATCTAATATCAGATACAATAGCCAAGATATCTTTATTAAAACATGGATTGAAAAACATAGTGGTATTAAAACTATATTTTCATATGAATTCTATGTGGATGGGGAAGTTGTGATTCTTGCTTCAAGTTCTCACAATATTCTTGGTACTGATAGTGATAGAGCTATTAGAATTGACCGTAACTTACCAAAGTGGGATCAAATCCTTAAAGATGTAGTAGGTAATGAATATACAGAGTAAGTTATTTAATTAAAATGAGCAACTAGTAACTATAAAATACTTATGGTTATTAGTTGTTCATTTTTGATTAGTGTCTAAATTATTTCTGGAAAATATATTAATTTATAAATGATATTAATGATATAACTAGTTTTATTTACAATAGCCACTTTAATTGATAAAATATCTATTTTGTTATATACTTTAAGGTGGTTTAAAATGTAATAATTTTAAAATTAGAAATATTGAAAAATAAAAGAAGAAAGGTAGATAGTATGATATATTTAGATAATTGTGCTACAACTAAACCGTATAAAGAAGTGCTTGATACATTTGTTGAAGTTAACAATTCTTATTTTGGTAACGCTGCTAGTATCAATAAATTTGGGAAAACAACTAATAAACTTCTTTCAGCTGCCAGAGGACAAGTAGCATCTATCTTACAAGTAGCAGAAGATAGTATATTTTTTACATCTTGTGCTACTGAAAGTAATAATATTGCTTTACTTGGGAGTGTAGAACACAAAAAAGATTTTGGTAATAGAATTATTGTTTCGAAAATTGAACACCCTTCAGTTTTAGAATCTTTTAGAGAATTAGAGAGAAGAGGTTTTATATTAGACTATTTAAATGTTGATGAGGATGGAGTAGTTGATTTAAATCATCTAAAATCTTTATTGACAAAAGAGACAATTTTACTTAGTGTAATGCAAGTTAATAATGTTTTTGGGGCAATTCAACCGATAGAAGAAATTTCAGAGATTTTAAAAGATTATCCTAAGGTTCACTTCCATGTTGATGGTGTACAAGGGGTATTAAAAGATAAACTTGATTTATCAAAAGTTGATAGTTATGCTATTTCTGCGCACAAGTTTCATGGTATAAAAGGTGTTGGTGTACTGTATTTAAAATCTAGAAGAACAGTTCACAATATTACTTTTGGTGGGGGTCAAGAAGATGGTTTACGTAGTGGAACGGTAAATGTTGCTGCTGCGGCATCTCTTGCGAAAGCTTTGAGATTATCACAGGAAAAAGTAGAAACTGTAAAAGCAAAACATAAAGAATTTAAGACTATGATTATTGAAGGATTTTCAAAAAATAATCACATAGTAATCAACTCTCCTTTAAGTGAAAAGTATATTGATTCAATAATAAATATCAGTTTACCTAAAATTAAAGGAGAAGCGATAGTCAATGCTCTTAATGAAAGGGGAATAATGGTTTCAACTACAAGTGCTTGCTCATCTAAAACTTTCCATCTAAATGAAGCACTATTTGTAAGAGGATTGTCAAGAGAGAATATAGAGGGAAGTATTCGTGTAAGTTTTTCTAATGAAACTACTAAACAAGAAGTTGAAACATTTATTGAAGTATTCATCGATGAATATAATAAAAAATTTAAAGAGGTAATTGAAAGTGGAATTTAGTCATATTATAGTAAGATATGGAGAACTTACTCTGAAATCTGGTAACAGAAATGAGTTCTTAAAAAAATTAACAAAAAATATTCGTTACAACCTTCAAGGATTAACAGGTTTCCATGTCCAAACAAAAAGAGATAGAATGTATATTCATTTAGATCATAATGAAGATGTTCAAGAAATTATGGAGAGATTAAAAAAAGTTCCTGGTATTCATAATTTTTCTCCAGTATTAAGAGCTGGATTAGATGTTGAAGAAGCTAAAAAAGTTATTGATAGACTTTTGGAAACTAAATTAGATAAAGAATATAAATTTAAAATCCAAACTAAACGACCTAACAAAAACTTCCCACATAATACAAATGAATTAAATAATGTATTTGGAAGTCATGTTTTAATTAATTATAAGAATTTAAAAGTAAATGTTAAACAACCAGATTTTATAATTAATGTTGAAGTACGAAGTGAAGGAATCTTTATCTTTACTGACTTTATTAAAGGTGTTGGAGGATTCCCAGTAAATACTTCTTCTAAAGCATTGTTATTATTATCAGGAGGTATTGATTCTCCTGTTGCTGCGCATACACTACAAGTAAAAGGTGTTGAAGTTGAGATGATTCACTTCCAATCACCACCATTTACTTCAGCAGAAGCTTTACAAAAGATTTTTGATTTAACAATCAAACTAAGTCAAGTTGTCGGTAAAATTAAACTTCATGTTGTAAACTTTACAAAATTACAAACAGAAATTGTAAAGCGTGTACCTTCAAACTATACAATGACTTCAACTAGAAGATTTATGTTACGTATAGCTGAAGAAGTAGCAAAAAAAGAAGGATGTTTAGCTATTGCTACAGGTGAATCACTTGGTCAAGTAGCATCACAAACGTTAGAGTCAATGAATTGTATTAATGAGGTAACTAATTTACCAGTTTTACGTCCATTATTAACTATGGATAAAGTTGATATAATAAAAATTGCGCAAGAAATTGATACTTTAGAGATTTCTAATTTACCATTTGAAGATTGCTGTACAATTTTCACACCTAAAGCTCCGAAAACTAAGCCAAGATTAGAAAAAATTAAGGCTTATGAAGCACGTGATGATTACTCAGATCTTATCGCTGAGACGTTAGCTAGTGTGGAAACTTATCTATTCGATAAGAATGGTAGAGTAGTTACTCAAGATATGAGAGAACAAGAAGTTAAAAAAGAAGAAAAAGATGATTTTTCTGGATTACTATAAAATAGAAAGAGAGACAATTAATGGAAAAAAAAGTAATAGTAATAGGTGCTGGTTTAGCAGGAAGTGAAGCTGCTTGGCAACTAGCAAAACGAGGTGTTAAAGTAGATCTTTACGAAATGAGACCTAAAAAAATGACACCAGCTCACAAAACACAAAATTTTGGAGAATTAGTATGTTCTAACTCACTAAGAGCGAACAATATAACTAATGCCGTTGGTCTTCTAAAAGAAGAGATGAGAATGTTAGATTCGATTATTATTAAATGTGCCGATGCAACTCAAGTACCAGCTGGAGGAGCATTAGCAGTAGACAGAGATAAATTCTCAGAGATGATTACTGAAACTATCAAAAACCATCCAAATATTAATGTAATCGGTGAGGAACTACCAACAATACCTAAAGGTGATATTCCTGTAATTGTTGCAACAGGTCCACTTACATCAGATGCATTAAGCCAAGATATAAGAAAATATACGAAGCAAGATGGATTATACTTCTACGATGCTGCGGCTCCTATTATCGAGAAAGATTCAATCGATATGGATAAAGTTTATCTTAAATCAAGATATGATAAAGGTGAAGCTGCGTACTTAAATTGTCCGATGACAAAAGAAGAATTCTCTAATTTTTATAATGAATTAATAAATGCTGAAGCAGCGCCATTAAAAGAATTTGAAAAAGAAATTTATTTTGAAGGGTGTATGCCTTTTGAAGAGATGGCAAAACGTGGAGAAAAAACTTTATTATTTGGACCTATGAAACCAGTAGGTTTAGAAGATCCAAAAACTGATAAACGTCCATATGCTGTTGTACAATTACGTCAAGATAATAGCGAAGGTACTTTATATAATATCGTAGGATTCCAAACTCATCTTAAATGGGGGGAACAAAAGAGAATTATTAACATGATTCCAGGATTAGAAAATGCTAATATTGTCCGTTATGGAGTTATGCATAGAAATACATACTTAAATTCTCCACAATTGCTAGAAAAAACTTATAGATTAAAAGAAGAGAAAAATATCTATTTTGCTGGACAAATGACAGGGGTAGAAGGATATGTTGAAAGTGCAGCTTCAGGAATTGTGGCAGCATTAAATGCTCTATATAATACAGAAGATAAGGAAGTTGTCTTTCCAACAGAAACTATGATTGGAGCTATGGCAAATTATATCGTAGATAATACAAGTAAAAATTTCCAACCTATGAATGCAAATTTTGGAATTATTAAACCACTTCCAGAAAGAATTAAAGATAAAAAGGAAAAATACGAAAGATATGCTAAAAGATCATTAGAATTGTTAGAAAATTTCAAAATTGATTAAATTAATTTTTAAAAACTCTTACAATTTATTAAAATTAATGGTATAATAAGCAAGGAAGTATTTTGTAAGGAGAAAATTAATGGCAAGTTTATTACAAAAAACAAGAAAAATTAGTACAATTTTACAAGAAGGACGCCATGATAATGTAGACTTTGAAGCTATGGCAATGCGCCTAAGCCCAATTCTAGATTCTGTCGTATATATTCTTGATACTGAAGGAAATATACTTGGATATGATTCTATTGTTGATTATTCTAATGAACGTATGGAGAAAATTATTCAAGATAGAAAAGTGCCAAAAGCATATTTAGATGCAACATTGAAAGTTTATGCGACAAAAGTTAATATTCCATTCCAGGATCCATTATCAATTTTCCCAGAAGAAGAACAGGAGCGCTTTGAGAATAATAGCTATACTGTAATCTTACCAATTAGAGGTGGAGGAGATCGTCTAGGAACATTAGTTATTGGTAGAATGGACAGTGACTTTAAAGATGATGATTTAGTACTAGCTGAATATGCGTCTACTGTAGTAGGAATAGAAATTTTACACGAAAAACAAGATAAAGAGAAAAACTTAGCTCGTGACAAAGATATGGTCAATATGGCTTTAAATTCATTGTCATTCTCTGAAAAAGAAGCTATAGAACATATCTTTAGAGAATTAGACGGTACCGAAGGTTTACTTATCGCTAGTAAAATAGCAGATAGAGTAGGGATTACTAGATCTGTAATTGTTAATGCATTAAGAAAACTAGAAAGTGCTGGAATTATTGAATCTAAGTCATTAGGTATGAAAGGAACTTATATTAAAGTTCTAAAAGAGTATTTCTTAGAATTAATGTTTTCTAATGAATTTTAAAAAGTAGAATTGTAAAAAAAAGAAAGATCGTTCGTTTACGGTCTTTCTTTTTTTTGCTATTTATGATAGTTATTATATTTCTTATGATAGTTTACTTAAGAATTTTTCGTTATTAATGATAACTCTTGTATGAGTAGCGTCCCCGATTTTCTTATCTGCTTCGAAAGCCTCTAAAGAAAAAATTACAATTTTTTCTTTGATAATTTCTGTTATCTTACCTTGAACTGTAATTTTTTTACCAACAAGAGTAGGAGCTAGGTGATTAATATTGATGTTGCTGCCGACGCTACCCAACTCATCTGGTAAAAATGTATTTAAGTAATTTTTTGCTGCATTCTCCATGAAAGCAACAAGACTTGGAGTTGCAAGAACCTCTAAATCACCACTCCCCATAAATTTTGCAGTGTTATTATCTTGTACTAAATAATTTTGTTTGAATTCTTTATTAGCTTCTATATTCATAATATTATCCCCCTGTTTATTCATAAAATGTTACTTCGTAGTCTACAAATTCATTGTTTTTGTAGTTGAATTTAGCTGAGAAGAATGGCTTATCTTTAACAAGCCAATCAAGAAAGATATAATCTCCTTCCCAAGTTTTTATATCTTGTATTTCTGATTTTTTCACCCATATAAGATCACCCTCATTACAATCTTCAGTTAAAATACCTTTATAGTCTGTTGCGGTATATACGTATGTATACCAATCTTTTTCACCATCAAAATTAGGGAAGGTTATAATGCCTCTTAATCTAGGTTTTATAATATCAAGGTTGGTTTCTTCTTTTACTTCTCTAATAACGCAATCTTCAGGGCTTTCACCTGGTTCGAATTTTCCACCGACACTAATCGTTAAACCTTCATGAATATCGTTTTCTTTTTTATTTCTTTTTAACATTAAAAAGTTTTCGCCATCATCAACGTAGCACATTGTTGCTAGAACATTGTTCATTTAATTATCTCCTATATTTAAATAAAAAGTAGGAAGGAGGAAATGAACTCCTCGATACCTACTTTATAAAATTTCTATGATGTTAATAGTTAAGATTTACTTTTCTTCACGTTTTTTATCGATACCTACTACGTCAAATAAAGCAGCAAAAATTGTAAATAATACAGCTAAAATTGCGCAGTCAAGAATTGTATCGATGTCACCATTTTTTCCTAAAATAGATGATACGATAAATACTATAACAGCTGAAAATATAAATGACCAAAATAGTGAAATGATATATTTCATTGTTACCACTCCTTAAATTTTATCTATATTTTCTATTATACAACTATTCTAATAAACTAGCAAGATTTTTATTGTTATTTTATACATTTATATGTCTTTTAAATTGTAACAAATAGGTGTAAAATTAAAATATACAAAATATATATTGAAAACTAGTGGAAAACACAATGAAAACTTATTAATTATTTTACAATATATTTATAGATAAAATTTTAAAATGTGTTATAATATAAACAAACTTATGGAGGTTGCTAATGTATCAGAAAATATATATAGACAAAAATATTAAACATTTAATTAGTGAAAAAATTGAGAAAGTTTTTAATGATTGTAGTATACCTTTTGAATTTTTAGAAGATCTGAGTATAAGAGATAGAAATGCATTGTATATAACTAATAATAAAGAAAGACTTAGTGAGAATTTAATAAATGTTTTTATACTGAGAAAAGAATATGATTTTTTAGATGTTAAGAATGCAATATTTATTAAAAATATTGAAGATGTTGTTAATGTATTAAAAAATGATGTTTGGAAAAAGTGGGCTCAAGAATTACAGTTTTTAGCACAGTGTAGTTTAGCATATAGTAAAGATAAATTTGATAGAGAACGTTCTGAGAGAATTCGTGATATTGCTTGTGAGATGTTATCTTATAAGTATGATTTACCAATCGAAAAAATTAAAATGGATTTTGCTTCTGAAATTGGTTATCAAACCCCTAAGGTTGAGACAAGAGCAGCAATTATTAAAGATAATAAGATATTATTGGTAAAAGAACAGTTAGATGGGAAATGGGCTCTTCCTGGAGGATATCAAGATGTTAATGTAAGTGTACGAGAAAATGTTATAAAAGAAGCAAGTGAAGAAGCTGGGGCTGTCGTGCAGCCGTTAAAAGTTGTTGCTGTATTAGATTATAATAGGCATCATCATGTAAACTTTCCATTAGGGATGGTTAAAATATTTGTTTTATGTGAATATATTAATCATAGTTTTAATGAAAATACAGAAACTCTAGGAGCAGAATTTTATTCACTTGATGATTTACCAGAATTATCATTAACTAGAACCACGAAAAAACAATTAGAGATGTGTTTTGAATGTTATAAAGATCCTGAAAATTGGGATACAATTTTTGATTAGATTATGTAAGGAGTTGATTTATAAAGTATGAATTTACGCGAGACTTTAATTAATAAAAATCTCCCTGTTCATGAGCAACTTATTTTCTGCTTATTATTAACTATGGTTGGTGGATTTTTCGATGCGTATACTTTTGTTAATTGTAATGGTATATTTGCAAATGCTCAGACAGGGAACTTAATCTTTGTTGGTATAGATTTAATTGAGGGCAATTTTCGAGAGGTTTTACATTACTCAATACCAATTTTATCGTTTGTTGTAGGAGTATTAGTTAGTAAGTGTATCGAAACAAAGTATAAAGAGTTATCTATATTTAAACATATTTACATTTTATTACTTATTCAAATTTTTGCTTTATTTTTAATTCTGATTAAGTATAAGTATTTTGGTTTAGATATTAGACCGATTGTAATTTCTTTTATTTGTGCTATTCAATTTGATGGTTTTAGAAAAGTAAATAATTTAGTTTTTGCTAGTGTATTTTGTACTGGGAACTTGCGTTCTATGAGCGAGCATTTATATAAGTTTTTTGTATTGAAAAAGAAAGATAGTAAAATCCCATTATTAATATACTTTACTCTTATTTCGGTGTTTCTAACAGGGGTGATTTTAGGGGCAGCAATGTCGAAATATTACTTGAATAAAGCAATTTTGGTACCTTTAGTTATTATATGTATTAATCTATTTTTTGTTACAATTATTTACCACAAGTTTGGAAGAAAAAAAATATAAAATAATAAAATTTCAAGGCGATTTTAGAAATCATTTTTTATCATTCAAAAGCGTCTTGAAATTTTTTTGTATTTATCTAAAATTTGTTATAAATGCATTTACATAAAGTTTTATAGATGTTATAATCAATATAGAAATAAAAATTAGGGTAATTTTAATACTAAGGGGGTAATTTTATGAGCGAGACAGTATTAAAAAATTTCAATGAATATTTACTAAATAGGAAAGAGTTTTCTACAAACACTATTAATTCTTATGATAGGGACTTAAAGAAAATCTTTTTATATTTAGAGGAGAAGGGATATTCAACACAAGATTATTCTTGGTTAAATGAAGAATTTATTTCTAGATATATTGATTATTTAAGAGAGAAAAAATATTCTTCTGCAACTCTTTCAAGAACAATCTCTACTGTCCATATTTTTGTAGAGTATTTATGGTTTGAAAAAATTATTCCTAACAGAATAAATATCGATATTCATATTGATAAACAAGAACATCAAGACTTAGTGGTTTTTACTAGACATGAAATTTCTAGAATTTTAGACGTGAATACAAAAAATTTAATGGGTTATAGAGATAAAGCTATATTTGAATTATCATATTCAATCGGTATTAAACCAACTGAATGTATTAATTTAGAACTTAGAGATGTTAATACAACTATCGGATATTTAAAATATAGAAAAAAAGATGGATATAGAACAGTAGCTCTTAATAAAGAATCTGTTGAAGCTATAGAAAATTATATTGTAGAGTTGAAAAAAGAGTATCCAAACATCAAAGATGACAGTAAGTTATTCTTAAATCATGATGGTGAAGGGATTAGCCGCCAAGGTTTTTGGAAAATATTTAAAAAACGTCAGCAAGATTTAGGATTAACTAAAGAATTAAATACTATGAATTTTAGAAATTCTCTAGCTATTCACCTACTTGAAGATAAAGTACCAGCTGAAGAAGTTCAAGAGCTTTTAGGTTTAAAAAATATTCATAGTTTAAAATTATATTTCTCTAGTCTAGAGGGGAATAAATCGAAAAGAATGATGACGAATCATCCAAGAAAAACGATTAATTAAAGGATAAAATAAATGTATAATGTTAACTTAGAGGTTTTTCAAGGTCCACTTGATTTACTTTTGCATTTAATTGAAAAGATGGAAATTGATATTTATAATATACCTATAGCTCGATTAACAGAGAGTTATTTGGAATATATAAATAATAGTGATGAATTTTCATTAGAAAATGCAGAAGAATATATTGTGATGGCAGCCACATTGCTACATATAAAAAGTAAAAATTTGCTACCTAAGTTTGAAGATGAAACTATAGAAGATGAAGAAGATTTAGTGCAACAACTTCTTGATTATAAAAATTATAAAGAACTTAGTGAGAAACTTGATAATCTTCAGAAGATTAGAGCTCAATTTTTAGATAAAGAGAGTATGAATATCGAGGTAGAGGGTAGTGTTGAAACTCTAAGAATGCCTTCTTCAAAGTTATTGCGAGCGATGGAAAATATTCTTAGATCTCTTGAAGATAAAGAAAGTGAAGTATCTTTAGTAAGTTATCGAAGAGAAGTATCTTTCGAACAAGTGAAAGAAGAACTAGTCTATAAGTTTAAAAACAAAAGAAATATGTCATTTTTTGATTTGATTAAATCATATTCTCAAAAGAACGAAGTTGTTTTAGTATTTATGGGGATATTAGCGATGATTAAAGATCAAGAGTTGCTATGTGTTGACAATGATAGTGAAATCATTCTAGAATATAAATCAAAGGAAAATTAATATGTTATTAGATGAGATAAAAAAAATAATTGAGGCTTTACTTTTTATGAAAGGTGAAGAAGGGCTTAATATTGAATATTTCTCTACTTTTATGGAAGTTGAGCCTCATGAAGCTGAAAATATGCTTAATGTTTTTTGTGAGGAGTACAATAATGCTAATAATTCTTTAATTATTAAGAAGTTTGGTACAACTTATAAAATGTTATTAAGAGAAGAAATGGCTGAGGTTATTAAGAAAGCTGTTATTTCTAAAAACCTTGTTAAGTTATCTAAAGCTTCTTTAGAAACTTTAGCGATTATTGCATATAATCAACCGATAACAAAAGTTCAAATTGATAAAATAAGGGGTGTAAGTAGTGATTCTATATTACACTCTCTTGTTAGTAAGGAGCTTATTGTTTCTAATAAAACATTAGATACTATCGGTAAACCGAAGCTATACGAAACAACTGATATATTTTTAGATGTTTTTGGATTAGAAAGTTTAGAGCAATTACCGAAATCGGAAATTGTTAGTAGTGAAGAAATAAATAAATTTTTACAAAATTAGGAGGATAAGATGGCAGAAAGATTGCAAAAATTAATAGCTGCATCAGGATACACATCAAGAAGAAAGGCTGAACAGCTTATTCTAGACGGGAAAGTAAGTGTTAATGGAGAAGTAGTCAAGGAATTAGGTGTAAAAGCTGAACCAAGTGACATTATTATTGTTGAAGGAGTACGTTTATTAAAAGAAAATAAGAGATATTACTTATTCTACAAACCAGAAAAAGTAATTACTTCAATGTCTGATGAAAAAGATCGTACATGTGTAAAAGACTTTTTTGAAAATGTTAGCGAACGTGTAGTACCTGTAGGAAGATTAGACTATGATACATCAGGTGCACTTATTATGTCTAACGACGGTGAGTTTATTAATTTAATAACACACCCTAAGCACAAGATTAAGAAGACATATGTTGCAAAAATTAATGGTAAATTAGAAGAAAATCATCTGAGAATACTTCGCAATGGGGTTAGAATCGATAATTATAAAACTGCTAAAGCGGAAGTTAATGTTGTTAAAAACAAAAACAAGAGTGGTAATACTTTAGTTAGATTAACAATACATGAAGGGAAAAACCGCCAAGTAAGAAGAATGTTTGAAGCATTAGGTTATGAAGTGATTAAATTAAAACGTGAATCTATTGAAGATTTAACGTTAGAAGGATTAAAAAAAGGTGAATATAGACCTCTTACTATTCATGAAGTAAAAAGGCTTATTAATAAGGCTAAAAATGGAGAGAAGTAATTAATTAGGAAGTGATGTATAGTGGCAGAGAGAGTTTTAATAATAGATGACGAGGAAAGAATTAGAAAATTATTAACTATGTATCTTGAAAAAGAAGGATATATTGTTGATGAAGCTAGTAATGGTCATGATGGTTTAGAAAGATTGAAATATATGGATTATTCTTGTGTACTTCTAGATGTTCAATTACCTATGTTAAATGGAAAATCTATTTTATCAGAGCTTAGAAAAACTAAGGCGACACCTGTAATAATTATGTCTGCTCAAGCGGATGAACAAAGTAGGGTTGAAGGATTTGAATTAGGTGCGGATGACTATGTTGTTAAGCCGTTTAGTCCAAGAGAACTTATGTTAAGGGTAAATGCGATTCTTCAACGAACGAAACGTAGCGTTTTTTATACTCCAGAACTTTACGCAAAAGATGTTCTTGTATTTCCTGGATTAATAATTGATGTTAATTCACATAAAGTTATTGTAGATGATACTGAAGTATTATTAACACCAAAAGAGTTTGATCTTTTATTATTCCTGGCTAAATCACCAGATAAAGCATTTAAACGTAATGAGATATTACGTGCTGTTTGGGATTATGATTTCTACTCAGATCTAAGAACAGTGGATACGCATATTAAACGAGTTAGGAAAAAATTTGATAAAATATCTCCGATAGTTGCTCAGATGATTGTTACTGTTTGGGGTATAGGATATAAATTTGATACATCACAAAATAGTCTATAAAAGGAGAATATATGCTAGCATTTTATAGAAATTTAGCAAAGTTAACTAGAACTGCAAGTAAAATAGCAGGAAAAAAGGGAACAGATTTACCAGGTAAGGTATTAAGAAAAGTAAATGATAATGTTCTTACTAAATTAGCTAGTGATTTCGATGAAATTGTTTTTGTAACGGGGACTAATGGAAAAACGACAACATCGAATCTTATAGGTCATACTTTAAGATCTGCTGGTGAAAACTTTATTAATAATTTTGAAGGGGCAAATATGTTAGATGGTATTATCTCAACGTTTGCTATTCAAGGGAGAAATAATACTAAATTAGCCATTATTGAAATTGATGAAGGTTCTATTAAACGTGTTATGAAATATATTACACCAACAAAATTTGTTATCAATAATTTCTTTAGAGATCAAATTGATAGATTTGGAGAAATTGATACTCTTATTGCAACAATTGGAGAACAACTTGAAGGTAAAAAAATCCAGTTAATCTTAAATAGTGATGATCCTTTTGTTACAAGACTTTCCAAGTATGGTGAAGATAATATTTATTTTGGAATTGCAAAGGATGCATATCAATTTTCTGATTTTGGAATTTCTGAATCTAAATTCTGTCCGAATTGTGGTATGGAGTTGATTTATGATCATGTTCACTATAGTCAACTTGGATTTTATCATTGTTCTAAATGTGATTTTGAACATCAAAGTGTAAAATACGAAGTAACAAAAGCAACTGTTGAGCCTTTTATTAATATGAGTATTAATAATGGAGAAGCAATTGAGACGAAACTTGCTGGAGATTATAACATTTATAATCTACTTGCCGCTTATTCTCTATTAAAGGAATTAGGGTTATCAGAAGACAAAATTAAAAAAGGTTTAGGAACATATACTCCTACTAATGGACGAATGCAAAGTATAAGTTTTGCAAATGGTTCTACAGTGTTATTAAATCTTGCGAAAAATCCAGCCGGATTAAATGCATCGCTAGCTATCGCTAATTCAATTAATGAAGAAATAAATTACTTGATAGTGCTTAATGATAATGGGGCCGATGGAATTGATATATCATGGATATGGGATACAGACTTTGATATATTATTAGGTCAAAATATTAATAATATTGTTTGTTCTGGTAAAAGAGCAAAAGAATTAGCATTGAGATTAAAATATTGTGGAATTAACGCTAATGTTGTAGTGAATGAGGATATACCAGAGGCTGTAGCTAAACTGAAAAGTTATAATGAAAAGTATGCAATTGCTATTCCAAATTACACAGCTTTAGTTGAAACTCAAAGAGAATTGGAGAAATAATTCTATGGATTTAAAATTATATCATTTTATGCCAGATAAATTAAATTTATATGGAGATATAGGTAATGTTATCGCATTAAAGAAACGTTGTGAATGGCGTGGGATTAACCTTGAGATTGAAAATATTACTTCAACAGATGGAGTGAAATTAACAGATTGCGATATGTTCTTTATTGGGGGAGGATCTGATAGAGAGCAGTGTATAGCGACAGAACAGTTTAGTAAGATTAAGAATGAGTTCAAGTCTGCTATTGAAGATGGAATACCAGCTCTTACTATTTGTGGTGGTTATCAATTTCTCGGTGAGTATTATAAAACTGTGGATGGTGACAAGCTTCCAGGATTAAATATACTAGATTTTTACACAGAATCAAAAAAAGATGCACCGCGTCTTATAGGTAATATACTAGTTGAATCTGAAAAATTTGGTAATATTGTGGGATTTGAGAATCACGGTGGAAGAACATATCATAATTATGAAACTCTAGGTAATGTAGTGGTTGGATATGGAAATAATGATGAAGATAAAAAAGAAGGGATTCTTTACAATAATCTGATTGGAACTTATCTTCATGGTCCAATATTACCTAAGAACCCTAATGTAACAGATTATTTAATCAAAGCTGCATTAGATAATAAATATGGAACTTATGACTTTATTGAATTAAATAATGATATAGAGTTAAATGCCAATAAACACATGGTCGAATTATTAAAAAAATCTGTAAAATAAATAAAAACTAGGTGAATTCATAGTTGATTCACCTAGTTTTATTTTTAAAATTGTTGGATACATTCTTTGAACTTAGTTATTAATTCAGGTATTAATTCTTTATCTAGGCATGAGAATGCTATTCTTATATGTTCATCGTCCATTGAATATACTCCATATTTGTATTCATTTAAGAATTTTAGTCTAAATTCGTGGGCGTTAATTTTATTTGGTAGTTTAATAGTGAAGAAATAGCCAGAGTTGAATGGTAAAATCGTGACTAGTGTATCTATTTTTTCTTCAGCGATAGCTGATTTAAGTTCGTTGTATCTATCTTGGATAATACTGTCATTTTCTTCTTTTTCTTTAATCGCTTCTTTATTATCTAATAATCTTATTGCAATTTGTTGAGATAAGTTAGAAGGAGAAGATGTTGTACTTCTTAAGAATCCTTGAGTTTTTTCTAGAAGTTTTTGTCTTAAAGATGCCTCTTTAGTGTAATATGTGATGAAACCTACGCGTAATCCCCAACTATAATATTCTTTAGTGATTCCATCTAATTTAACTATTAAGCAGTTTGGATTTTCTGCGAGTTTATATGTTGCGCTAAGAGTAGGAGTTTTGTGATTATCCTCGAAAAATAGTCCGAAGTATGCATCATCAGAAACGATGATAAGTTGTTTATTTGGGTGCTCTTTAGCAAAAATATTAATTACTTCAACTAATTGAGTTAATTCATCATCTGATGGTGTATAACCTGTTGGATTATTTGGGAAGTTTAATATTAAAGAAATTTTATCTTGTTTAATATCATAAAGTACATTTTTGAAATTATCAATGCTAAATTTATTATTTTCATCAAATTGATTGTATTTATAGATATTGTTACCTAACTTAATAGTATATATTTGAGCATAGTTTTGCCAAAATAGATTTGGTAAAAGTAGAGCATCTCCTGCTTCACTAAATAAGTTTGCTGCAATATCAATACCTTGTGTAATACCTGTAGTTACCATTGGTAAAGATAAATATTCATCATTAATTTTTGGATTATCTTTTAAGATTTTTTCTTTCCACAGTTCTCTCATCTTAGGTAATCCTGGTGTTGGAGAATATGGTAAATATTCTGAATTGTTAATTTCTGTTATTACTTTATTAATTGACGGTAATGCCATCGCTTTTTTATTTGTTGTAGCAATACCGATAGTAGCATTTATTGCTCCCGCAACAGCTGCTGTTTCTTTCGATTGAATTAGTACGTCTTGAGGTAAAATAATATTTTCACCTAATTTTGAAAAAAATGACATAGTATTCCTCCTATTTCGTATATAAATTAATTATACCACTAATAGCGTTTTACTAAAAGATTTTAACAAGAGTATTTTTATAATCGTAGCCAAAATTTGTTATTTATGTTAGGATAGTAATATCTGATTAAAGTAGGAGAATTTGAATGAAAAGTGTAGATTTATTAAAAAATAAAGGTGTAATGAATTTTACACCAATATTCTTACTAATTATTGTATATTCATTTTTACAAGGAATACTATTTGAATATGTCTTTAAAAATATAGTTGGTTATAATATTTTATCTGTTTTATGTTCGTATATATTTCCAGCTGTTATTTTATTATTTTCTGTTAAGTATTTTGAAAAAACAACGTTTGATTATTTTGGTTTTAGTAAAGAAAATAATTTAGTAGCTATTAAAGCAGGATTAGGATTAGCTATATTTAGTGTCGTAGGAATAGTAGTTATTTTATTGATTTCTAATAACATATCTCTAACATTATCTAAGGATTTAAAAATTGGGATAATAATTATTCTTATTATATTAGTTTTAATTCAAGGCTTTCTAGAAGAGGTTGTTTTTAGAGGTTATCTGATGACTAGATTGGCAGCAAAAAAAGGAAAGTGGATAGCTATTATATTGAGTTCGCTATTTTACATTGTACTCCGCATGTCTAATCCAACTACGTCAAAACTAGATTTAATAAATATATTTTTAATATCAATCGTAATGTCATTATTATATTGGTATTTTGATAATATTTTAGTTATTGTAGTTTTTCATGCTTTTTGGAATTGTATTTCAGGTGTGATATTTGGATTTAATATAAGTGGAATTAGAGTATCCGATTCAATATTTACCGCTGAAACAATTAGTGATAAACAAATTCTAATTGGAGGAAGTTATGGGATAGAAGGTAGTATTATTGCTACAGTATTCTTTGCTATTTTAGGACTTTTAGTGTATATGGGCTTGTATCTAAAAATGTTTAGAAGAATAGCGAAAAATAAATAGAAATTGAATAAGATATAAAATTTTAAGTTTTGAATTTTATATCTTATTTTTTTATTTGGAAAAATGCAAATAGATATGTTAAATTGTGTTCTAATACCACCTATAATAATTATTATATAGTACTATTTGCTAGTAAATATAGATAGAATATGTTATAATAGTGTGTATCTTTTTGGGCTTTATATCGATTAGATAATAAAAAGATAATAAGATATAAAAAAAGTTCAATAATGTGAGGTGTAATTATGGTTAAAAATAAAGATGAAGTAAGATGTTCTTTTTGTGGAAAAAATACTAACGAAGTTTTTAAAATGATTGCTGGGAATGACGTATTTATTTGTGATGAGTGCGTTGATTTATGCTCAGATATAATCGAAGAAGAAATTGACTATAGAAATGCGAAAAATAAACCAGTATTTAAGTTATTAGAACCTCAAAAAATCATGGAACATTTAAATGAGTATGTAATTAGTCAGGATAAAGCTAAAAAATCTGTAGCTGTAGCCGTTTATAATCACTATAAAAGAATTATAGCTAAAGAAAATAATGATATCGAATTACAAAAGAGTAATATTGCTTTAATAGGTAGTACAGGATCAGGAAAAACATTAATTGCTCAAACATTAGCGAAGATGCTAGATGTTCCTTTTGCGATTTCTGATGCAACTACATTAACAGAAGCAGGATATGTAGGTGAAGATGTTGAGAATATTCTTCTTCGACTTATTCAGAGTGCAGATTATGATATAGAAAGAGCAGAAAAAGGTATTATCTATATCGATGAAATTGATAAAATCGCTAAAAAAGGTGAGAATGTTTCAATTACACGTGATGTTTCTGGAGAAGGGGTTCAACAAGCGCTTCTAAAAATTTTAGAAGGAACTGTCGCTAGTGTTCCGCCACAAGGAGGAAGAAAGCACCCTGGAGAAGAGATGATAAAAATTAATACTAAGAATATACTGTTCATCATTGGTGGTGCATTCTCAGGTATTGAAGAAATTATTAAACGTCGTCTTGGAGAAAAAGTTATTGGTTTTTCTAAGAGTGATGAGTTAAATGACAATGAGGATATAATTTCTAAAGTAAAACACGAGGATCTAGTTAAGTTTGGTATGATTCCAGAATTTATAGGACGTATCCCAGTAGTATGTTATCTTGAAGAACTAGATGAGAAGGATTTAGTTAGAGTACTAACTGAGCCCAAGAATTCGGTAGTTAAACAATATGAATATTTATTTGAACTTGATGGAGTAAAACTAGTATTTGAAAAAGAAGCATTAGAAGAAATTGCTAAAGAATCGATTAAGAGAAAAACAGGAGCTCGAGGCTTACGTTCTATTATCGAAGAGTTACTTCTAGATGTAATGTTTGAAATTCCAAGTAAAAAAGATATTAAAACTTGCACGGTAACACGTGATAATGTAATTAATAAAACAAAACCAATTTTAAAATAAATAGGTTAGAGAGGAGTTCGTTTTGACAAAATATTATTTATTAGAGAATAGAGATTTATTCTTTCCGTCTAATATTTATACAATAGATGTAACGGACAAAAAATTTTTAAAGACGATAAAAACTGTTAAAAAAGACAAAATTCCAGTTTTTGTAACATATAAGAGAAAACCAATTGATAGTTATGATGATTCATTTTCTGAAGAGGATGTATTTGATAGTAATGGATTCAATGTTTTCTTTGGTACATATGGTCAACTTACAATTGATAAAAAAAATAAAAAATATGAATACCACTGCTACGGTATAGCTGAGGTGAAGAGTGGTGTTTATAACAATAATATTGTAGAAAATTTAGATATCAATATAAGAGAAATCGTAGATAATGGATTCGATAAAGAAGGATTATTAAATAGTATTAAAACAAAGTTTGAAAGCTATTTAAAGAGAGAAAACTTTGATATAGACTACTATAAAACTGACGATTTAGAGAAATTTATAAATAAAAATATTAAATTTTTCCCAATCGATAAAATGCTTAAACAAAGAGTGTTGTTTTTACTAGATTTAGAGAAAAAAGCAATCTTCTTAAACAGAAGTCTAGAAGCATTCTTAGTTGGTAATAGTTTTAAACGAGAAATCGATGAAAAAGTTCGTACAAATATAGATAATCAACAGAAAGAATACTTTTTACGTGAGCAGATGAAAGTGGTTCAAGATGAACTAAGACAAATTTCACCTGAAGATGATGATATTGAAAAACTTCGTCAGGCGATTAATGAAATTGAATTATCTGAAGAAGATAAAGCCGTTCTATTAAAAGAAGTAGATCGATTAGAAAAGACTCCAGTTATGAGTCCAGAACATTCGATTATAAGAACATATCTTGACACTGTGGTTGCTTTACCGTGGAATACTTTAACAGCAGATGAAATTGATATAAAAAATGCAGAAAAGATTCTTAATGAAGATCACTATGGTTTAGAGAAAATTAAAGAAAGAATATTAGAATTCTTGGCTGTTAAGAAGCTACGTGATGATATGAAGTCGCCAATATTATGTTTATCTGGACCTCCAGGTGTAGGTAAGAGTTCATTAGCTAAGTCTATAGCCGCTTCTATGGGAAGAAGTTTTGTACGTATTTCTCTAGGAGGAGTTCATGACGAAGCTGAAATTCGTGGTCACAGAAGAACATATCTAGGTGCATTGCCAGGTAAGATTATTCAGTCATTGAAAAAAATTAAAACTAAGAATCCTGTAATACTATTAGATGAAATTGATAAAATGGCTTCTGATATTAAAGGGGATCCGGCAGCTGCGATGCTAGAAGTAATTGATCCTGCGCAAAACAATGAATTCGTAGATCACTATCTAGATATTCCATTTGATTTATCAAAAGTATTATTTATTGCTACAGCTAATAACTTAAGTTTGATTCCAGCTCCACTAAGAGACAGAATGGAAGTTATCGAATTAGAATCATATACAATTAAAGAAAAAGAAAATATTGCTGCTAAATATTTAATTCCACGCCAAATTAAAGAAAATGGTCTGAAAAAAGGACAAATTACTTTTAGTAAACAAGCTATTAATAAAATAATTAATGGTTATACGTATGAAGCGGGAGTAAGGAATTTAGAGCGAGTTTTCGGGGCTATCTGTAGAAAAGCAGCTTTAAAAGTTCTTCAAGGTGAAGAAAAAATTAAAGTTGGAGTTAATAACCTAGAAGATTTTGCTGGTCCTGAAAAATATAGTGCTAAAGATAAGAATGTAAAACCTGAGATTGGGTTAGTTAACGGATTAGCGTATACAGTAGTTGGTGGGGATACATTAGAGATTGAAACGAGTATCTCGAAAGGTACAGGTAAAATTATCCTAACAGGTAAACTAGGTGATGTAATGAAAGAATCAGCCCAAATGGCTATTTCATTCTTACGCTCTAATGCAGAAAAATTAGGAATTGAAGGTGTTAATTTCTCAGAAATTGATATACATCTACATGTACCGGAAGGAGCAGTTCCTAAAGATGGTCCGTCAGCTGGTATTACGATAACTACTTCAGTTTACTCAGCTTTAACTAAAAAGCCAGTTGATAATAATATTGCAATGACTGGAGAAATGACTCTACATGGTAAAGTACTGCCAATCGGTGGGGTTAAAGAGAAAATCTTAAGTTCTGAGAAAATGAATATTAATACTATTATTATTCCAACTAAGAACAAAAAAGATTTAATTGATATACCTGAAGAAGTTCTTGAAAAATTAACTATTCACACAGTAGACAATATTCAAGAAGTGTTTAAAATAGTATTTGGAGAATAATAATGAAGAAGTTAAATACACATAATGTAGATTTGCTTATAAGTGCCGTATCAAAAAAACAATATCCAGAGCATGAAAAACCAGAAGTTGCGATGTGTGGTCGTTCAAACGTTGGGAAATCATCTTTTATTAATACAATTTTAGAGAGAAAAAACTATGCTCGTGTTTCATCTAAACCAGGGAAAACTCGTACACTAAACTTTTTTGATGTGGATGATCAAGTAGTTCTAGTAGACGTACCGGGATATGGATATGCAAAATTATCAAAACCTGAAAAAGAAAAACTATATGATATGATAGTTGAGTATTTTACTAATAGTGAAAACCTTGGATTTGTATTACACTTAATTGATAGTAGACACAAGCCTTCTCAAGATGATATTGAGATGAATGAATTTTTAAATTATTACGAGATTCCATTCGTTATAGTTATGACAAAAATTGATAAAATATCAAAAAATGAATTGGCTAAAAATACGGGGATTATAAAACGAGAATTAGACTTAACGAACAATATGGCGATTATTCCGTTTTCTTCGGTTACTAAAATAGGTAAAGATCAAGTACTTAGTGAAATTGCTAAAGTATTAGAAGATTAAAATTTAAAATAGAGATGAGAGGTGACTTAAAAATCGCAATTTCGCGATTATCGATTTTGTCGAGTCACTTCTTATTTTTTGATTATACTTAGGGTATAAGTGGTATTTTTTTATAAATATTTTATCTTTACATGGTAAAATAAACCTGGTATAATAAGGTTTAGGTGAGTCAACAAAAAAAGTTGACATTTTTCACCGAAAAGTATTGACATACTTTTAGTTTAATGTTAGAATAATATCTAGCTTAGAAAACTTAGCGTTATAGATTCAACTTTTTCATTAAAACACTTCATAAACACACACACATAAAATTAATAAAAAAGTTGAAACATAAGGAGTACAAACATGGCAGTAAAAATCCGTTTAAAAAGATTAGGTGCTAAAAAATCACCTTTCTACCGTATCGTTGTTGCTGATTCAAGATCTCCACGTGATGGACGTTCTATCGAAACTATCGGTACTTACAATGCTGTTAAAGAACCAGCAGAAGTTAAAATCGATGAAGAGTTAGCATTAAAATGGTTAGGTAATGGAGCTCAACCTTCTGACACAGTTAGAAGTTTATTATCAAAAGAAGGAATTATGAAAAAATTCCACGATTCAAAATTAAATAAATAATATATTTAGCCCCTTAGTTAATAAGGGGTTTTTGTTTTATATAAATTGTGCTATAATTAAATATAAAATTTTTAAAACAACCAACTTCATTATTTATCATGAAGAGAATTTAATATAAAAGGAGGATAATATATGGAATATTTAATAGAAATATTACCTAGTCTGATGAATGGTGCACTTATAACATTAGAAGTGTTTTTTCTTGTTTTAGTATTATCGATTCCGTTAGGTGTAGTAATAGCGTTTATTATGCGCTTTAATATAAAGTTATTAAATTATTTTATTAATATCTATATATGGATTATGCGTGGGACACCGCTGTTACTACAATTGATTTTTATCTACTACGTATTGCCATCTGTGGGGATACGATTCGATAGATTACCTGCTGCTATAATCGCATTTACGTTAAACTATGCAGCTTACTTTGCTGAGATTTTCCGTGGAGGTATTGAATCAATACCAAAAGGTCAATATGAGGCAGCTAAGGTATTGAAATTTACTCAATTTCAGACAATTAGATATGTTATTTTACCGCAAGTAATAAAAATTGTACTACCTAGTGTATTTAATGAAATAATGAGTCTTGTTAAGGATACATCTTTAGTTTATGCATTAGGAATTAGTGACTTAATATTAGCGAGTAGAACTGCTGCTAATAGAGATGCTAGCTTATTACCGATGTTTGTTGCAGGGGCAATATATTTAATCTTAATAGGTATCGTAACAATTGTATCTAAACAAGTTGAAAAACGTTATAATTATGACAGGAGGTAATGTATGTTAGAATTAAAAAATATTAGCAAAAAATTCAAAGATAGACAAATACTTTCGGATTTTAATTTAATAGTAGAAGAGAATAAAATTTTGGCGATAGTTGGTCCTTCTGGTGGGGGTAAAACAACCTTATTAAGAATGTTGGCTGGTCTTGAAAAAATAGATTCAGGTGAAATTATTTATAATGGTGAATCTCTCCCGATTGATGAATTGGAAAAAAGAAATCTTTTAGGTTTTGTATTCCAAGATTTTCAGCTGTTCCCTCATCTTACTGTTTTAGAAAATCTAGTTTTATCTCCAATTAAAACTATGAATATGGCAAGAAGTGACGCTGAGAAGAAGGCGATTGAATTGTTAGAAAAACTTGGTTTAGAAAAACAGATAAATAATTATCCAACTTCATTATCTGGAGGACAGAAACAGCGTGTTGCATTAGCTCGTGCTATGATGATAGATCCAAAAATTATTGGTTATGATGAACCAACTAGTGCATTAGATCCTGAATTAAGATTAGAAGTTGAAAAATTAATACTTAAGAATAGAGAACTTGGTATTACACAAATTGTCGTAACTCATGATTTACAGTTTGCTGAAAATATCGCTGACAGTATTCTAAAAGTAGAACCGAAATAAGAGGTGATTAAATGAGAAAATTAAAATTCTTACTAACACTTGTTATTACTATTTTAATAATTACTGGTTGCGCCTCTGGAGGAAAAGATAAACCAAAAAAAGATAATTGGCATGATTTTCAAACAGATAAGAAGATTGTTATTGGTTTCGATAATACATTTGTACCAATGGGATTCCAAGATAAAAGTGGAAAAAATGTTGGTTTTGATATAGATCTAGCAAATTCTGTCTTTGAAAGATATGGAATTAAGGTAGAATGGCAAGCTATAAACTGGGATTTAAAAGAAACTGAATTAAAGAATGGAAATATTGATTTAATTTGGAATGGATATTCGAAAACTTCAGAAAGAGAAGCTGTTGTGCAATTTACTAAACAATATATGGTAAATGAGCAGGTTGTAGTAGTAAAAAAATCTAAAGGTATTAAAAGTGTACAAGACTTAAAAGATAAGGTTCTAGGTGCTCAAAATGGTTCATCTGGATATGATACTTTTAATGAAAATCCAGATGTTCTTAAAAATATTGTGAAGAATAATGATGCTACTCAATATGAAAGCTTTAATGAGGCTTTAATCGACTTAGAAAATGATAGAATAGATGCATTATTAATTGATAGAGTGTATGCGAACTATTATTTAAAACAACAAAATAAATTAGAAGACTTTGATATTTTAAATGCAGGATTTGATAGTGAAGCTTTTGCAGTTGGAGCAAGAAAAGCAGATGTAACACTTGTTAAAAAAATTAACGAAGCATTCTATGAAATGTACAAAGAGGGTAAATTCCAAGAGATTTCTAAGAAATGGTTCGGAGAAGATGTTGCAACTGAAGAATTAAAGAGAAAATAATGAAAAAATGAGGTGATCAAAATACTGATTGCCTCATTTTTTGTAAAATGATTTAACAAAATCTATCTTGGAAAAACAAATAAGGGTGTCAACAAAAAAAGTTTACAAATATTAGTAAAAGTACTTGATTTTTTTAAGAATATTATTTATAATAAGTAGGTATGTGATTAACTCACTGAAAAATAACTCTGTTCGTATTAAAAGCGTTCAGGGCAGAAGGAGACGATAATAATGAGAGAAGGAATTCACCCAGATTACCGTAAAGTTGTATTCATGGATACTACAAGTGGTTTCAAATTTTTAAGTGGTTCAACTAAACCATCTAAAGAAACTATCGAGTGGGAAGATGGAAATACATACCCATTATTAAAAGTTGAGATCTCTTCAGATACACACCCATTCTACACAGGGCGTCAAAGATTCGCTCAAGCAGATGGTCGTATCGAACGTTTCAACAAAAAATACGGTATCAAGTAAGAAAAATAAAACAGACATTTCTTTATTGGATTGTCTGTTTTTATTCTATTAGTAATTGTATAATATAAGCCCGAGGGGATATGTAATGATAGAAAATAGAAAATTCGGATGGATAGAATGTATTTGTGGTAGTATGTTTTCTGGTAAGTCAGAAGAGTTACTTAGACGTATAAAACGTGGAGTAATTGCTAAGCAAAACGTGCTTCTATTCAAACCGTCTATAGATAATAGATACGAAGAGAATAAGGTCTCTACTCATAATGGAAATAGTTATGAATCTGTAAATATTGATAAAGCAGAGCAGATTTATGACTATATAAATGATAAAAAATATGATATCATAGGAATTGACGAAGTGCAGTTCTTTGATGATAAAATTGTTGAAGTTATAAATAAGCTTGCTGATGATGGAGTTCGTGTTATTGTTGCAGGTTTAGATATGGATTTCAAAGCAGAACCATTTCATCCTATGCCTGAGATTATGGCTATTAGTGAAATGGTAACTAAACTTCATGCTGTATGCAATAAATGTGGAAAAGAAGCAAGTCGAAGTCAAAGATTGATAAATGGTGAACCTGCTAAGTATGATGATCCAATCGTAGTTATTGGAGCTAGTGAATCATATGAAGCTAGATGTCGTCATTGTCATGAAATTAAAAGATAAATTAGGAGGAACAAATGGAAATTTTTGGACAACTTGAGATAGTTGAAGAACGTTATGAAAAATTAAACGAATTACTTAGTGATCCAGATGTTGTAAGTGATACAAAGAAACTTATGGAATATTCAAAAGAACAACGTTCTATTGAAAAAACAGTAGCTGTATTTAGAGAATATAAAGATATAGTTCAACAAATTAAAGATACAAAAGAACTTCTTGAGATTGAAGAAGATAAAGAAATGAAAGAAATGATGCAAGAGGAGATTAAGGAATTAGAACCAACTCTTGCACCTATGGAAGAAGAATTAAAAATTCTATTATTACCAAAAGATCCTAACGATGGTAAAAACGTTGTTGTTGAGGTTCGTGGAGCAGCTGGTGGTGATGAAGCACAATTATTCGCAGGTGACTTATTACGTATGTACACTAGATTTGCTGAATCTCAAGGATGGAAAGTTGATGTGCTAGAACGTTCTGAAACTGGAATCGGTGGTATTAAAGAAGCAATCTTCATTATCTCTGGTGAAGATGTTTACTCTAAGATGAAATTCGAAAGTGGAGCACACCGTGTACAACGTGTCCCTACAACAGAGTCAAGTGGACGTATCCACACTTCAACTGCAACAGTAGTAGTATTACCAGAAGCTGAAGAGATTGAAATTGATATTAATGAAAATGATATCCGTGTTGATACATTTGCATCAAGTGGTGCTGGAGGTCAATCGGTAAATACAACAATGTCAGCTGTACGTTTAACTCACATTCCTACAGGGGTTGTAGTTTCTATGCAGGATGAGCGTTCTCAGATTAAGAATAAAGAGAAAGCTATGAAAGTTTTACGTGCTCGTGTATATGATAAATATCAACAAGAAGAGCAAGCTAAATTTGATGCTGAACGTAAATCTAAAGTTGGTACTGGGGATCGTTCTGAACGTATTAGAACATATAACTATCCTCAAAACCGTGTTACTGACCACAGAATTGGTTTAACTATTCAAAAATTAGACCAAATTATGGAAGGTAAACTTGATGAAGTTCTAGAAGCGCTTCGTATTGCTGAACAAGCTGAGAAAATGGCAGAACTTAATAAAGGTGAAGAACTATAATGAACAGAAGGCAAGCTATAACAAAAGCTTGTCTTCTTTTAAGAAGACAAGGAAAAGAAGAATCTTTAGCCAGATTTTTACTAATGTATATACTAGACGAAAGTCCACAGTTATTCTCGAATAGTCTGTCAGAGCAAATGTCTAAAGAAAATGAAGATAAATATTTTTCTTTGATTGAAAAACATATTAAAGAAGATGTTCCATTAAGTCATTTAGTAGGTTTTGAATATTTTTATGATAGGAAATATAAAGTCACTAAAGATGTTTTATCACCGAGGATGGAGACTGAGGAGCTTATATATAAAGTTATTGAATATGTAAAAGCGTCTAATAAGAACAAATTCAAAATTCTAGATCTTTGTACAGGAAGTGGTATAATAGCTATCACGCTAAAAAAAGAATTAGAACAAGTTTCAGTTGATGTTATTGCTAGTGATATTAGTGAAAAAGCTATTGAAGTTGCAAAAGAAAATGCACAATCTCATGATGCTATTATTAAATTCATAAAATCGGATATTTTTAATAATATTTATGATAAATTTGATATTATTGTTTCAAATCCTCCATATATTGATCGCAAGGATGAGGTTACAATGCAGGCTAATGTACTGAAATATGATCCACATCTTGCATTATTTGCTGAAGAAGAAGGTATGTATATTTATAGAAAAATTATAGAACAGGCGAATGATTATTTAAATGAAAATGGAGTTATATTTTTTGAAATAGGATATGATCAGAAAGATAAGATTATAAAACTAGCAGATATGAATGGATATTCGGCTGAAGTTTATAAAGATATAAATGGCCGAGATAGAATGGCATTTTTAGTTCGTAAATAAAAAAAGCGAGAGTTACTTAGAAAAGTATCTAAGTAATTTTCGCTTTTTGGCGTTTGATAATCTGTTTAAAATCAAAAAATTAAAGTTCCCTATATACTCCAACGCATTCTCCGATTATTTCTACGTTACGTGTAACAATAGGTTCGTAATTAGGATTACAAGGATAAAGAATTACATTGTCATTTTTAACAAATATTTTCTTTAAAGAAGCTTCGTTCCAATCAGTTAAACGAACTGCGGCAATTTTCCCGTTTCTAACTGAACTTTGTTGGCGAATAAATACTAAATCACCATCAAAAATACCAGCTTCAATCATACTATCTCCCTTTACTCTAAGCGCGAAATCAGCTCTCATTCCTTGATCTATGAAAATATGCTCATCATATTCTTCTTCAATATAAACACCGTCACCAGCACAGATAGTTCCAAGTATAGGTAGTTTTGAAACATCATCAGAAAAATCTTCTGTATTAAATAACTTTTCTTTAGGAGTTTCAATGCCCATTGTATCACTGTCACCGACAAGCCAATCAGGATTAACCGATAAATATTCAGCTATAGTAATAAGCTTATCTCTTTTTGGAGTATATTTTCCTTTTGACCAATCGCTAATTGATGATGGAGTAATATTAGTAGAACGAGCAAGTTCAGCTTGCTTTATATTCTTTTCTTTTAAACATTGTTTAAATCTAATACTAAATGTTGTAGTCATAATATTTTTTCCAATCTATTTTTGTATATATATAAATTATAAAGTAAACCGTATATAAAATCAAGTAACTTTATAAAAAAAATTAAGAAATATGAATTTTTTACTTGATTTTCGGTTTTCCGTATGTTATTATATAAGTACGATAAGAAATTAAGTTTTACGTATAAAAAGAAAGAAGGTAATTTTATGTTTATATATTGGATAATTATACTAGTTTTATTAGCAAAAGTATTTACATTTTTTGAAACTAATAAATTAAAAATTGTAAAAAGAGGAAAGTTGAACCGTAAAGTGTATTAATATAAACATTTTCTGTTCGAAAGGTTATTATGATAAAAAAATATTGTTTACTACTTTAAGATTAGGTGTACAGTAATTAGAGCCTAATCTTATTTTTATATACTAATATATATCAGTCAATACTAAAAGATAAATATTTTGACTAAATCTTGTAGTTATAACGTTTTCAATTGTGATTTTCACGTAAAAACTATGTACTAATACTAGAAAATATTGTATAATAAAAATATAATAACAAAACTAGGAGGATTTCTTAAATGAAATTAGTATTAACTAGACATGGTGAAAGCCAATGGAACCTTGAAAACAGATTTACTGGATGGGTTGATGTAGACATCACTGATAAAGGTAGACAAGAAGCCATTAAAGGTGGACAAACTCTTAAAGAATTAGGTCTTACTTTCGATGTAGCTTACACTTCATACCAAAAACGTGCTATCAAAACTTTAAACCTATTCTTAGAAGAACTAGATTTATTATGGATTCCGGTACACAAAAGCTGGAGATTAAACGAAAGACACTATGGAGCTTTACAAGGTCTTAACAAAGCTGAAACAGCTGAAAAATACGGTGACGAACAAGTTCACATCTGGAGAAGAAGTTTCGACGTAGCTCCTCCTGCATTAGATAAATCTAGCGACATGTACCCAGGAAACATCGATAGATATAAAGAAATTCCAGAAGGAGAAATCCCAACAGGAGAAAGCTTAAAACTTACTATCGATCGTGTATTACCATACTGGGAAAGCGATATTTCTAAACAAATTAAAGCTGGTAAAAACGTGCTTATCTCTGCTCACGGTAACAGTTTAAGAGCGTTAATCAAATACTTATTAAACATCTCAGATGAACAAATCTTAGATCTTAACTTACCAACTGGTACTCCATTAGTATTTGAAATTGACGAAAACTTAAACATTATCTCAGCACCAGAATTATTCTAATAAGTAATGAAAAAGCTGATTATATTACTAACAACCTTGCTGATTTTGCAAGGTTGTAGTTCTAAAGGAGATATTTCTACTGAACAATTACAAAATCTTACAAATTCTGTTTCAATAAGCCAGCTAGAAAAAACGGAATTTAATAAAAAAGATAATAAATTAGTTATTACTACTAATGAAGAAGTAATAACTAAAGAAGGTTTCGAGACGCTTCTAAAATCACTAAAACTAAATAGTTTTAATGGGAAAACAGTTAGTGTTGATGGTATTAATTTGAATGAATTTAACAATAAAGACTTCAATATTGCAATTGTTACTAAAAATAATAATACTGCAACATTTAGTGTTAAAGATAGTGCTAATAAGAATTTTGAAATTTCTAATAAGAAATATTCAAAAGATTTTATGAAAAATAAACTAAATTCATTTTCTAAAGAGTTAATTAGTTTCGATGAATTAGCAGGAACTATTCAAACTGATCTTGATAAAGGTCGTTCTTTAGGAGATAAAGTAGATAAATTCAAAGAAGTAACAGAAAAGGTAAATGCTTCAATGTTAACTTTAAAATCATTATCTAATGATACTATTGAATATGAAAAGTTAGATGAGGTTAAGCAAAAAGTCCAACGTTTAGAGTCTTTAACTAAAAATGTTGTTACAGCTGTTAATACTTCAGTAGAAAGTAAGAAAGGTACTGCAATAGATGCTGCTTTCTTAAATATTAATGATATAGATAAGATTGCACGCGACCTTGCGGCAATGTAAAATAACAAAACCTAGAGGTAGTTTTAGCTACATCTAGGTTTTGTTATTTGTATTTAAATAAAATCCGTTGGTTTTATATTATCCATACCAATCATTGGATCGATAGAGTTAATATTTTGAAAATCTAATATATATTCTTTAATTTCTTCTAATTCAATATTTTGTATTTCCGCTTCTCTATCAGTAGTGAAGAACCACTCTAGTGAGGTTTGTCTAGTTACGACATTTGTTGGTTCAATAGATTTATAAAATACCTTTGAATCACCACATAATATTAATTTTTTCTTAGCTCGTGTTATCGCCGTATATGTAAGATTTTTATTTAACATAAAATTATAATTATCAATAAATGGAATTATAACATTTTCAAATTCAGAACCCTGTGCTTTATGAATTGAACAAGCATAAGAGAGGGTGATTTGATTTAGTTCTGACTTTTCATAGGTTACATAATTACTATCATAATCTATTACTATTTTAACTTTATTTCCTTCTTTATAAATTTGTTCTATATATCCAATATCTCCATTAAATATATTATCCTCAGGCCTATTAACTAACTGCATAACACGATCGTTAACTTTATAAATTAGTTCTCCGTATTCTATTTGCTCTTCATTATCATTAAATCTCGATTGAATAGCCATATTGATTTCGTTAATTCCGCTTGTTCCTTTGTAGATAGGAGCTAAAATCTGAATGTTTTCTTTTGCAGAATCTTTTATTAAATCATCATAAATGGCTGAGATAACATTTATCATTTCATTTTTGTTTGCTGAGATAAATTCTTTATCATCGAAATTTTCCAAAACATCAAAGGGAATATTATTTTTTATTGAGTGTGAAATATTAATAATACTTGAATGTTCACTTTGTCTAAAGATTTTATTTAATT
>CAUUCZ010000005.1:0-42786 GCA_963543895.1 uncultured Gemella sp.
AATGAAACTAATACTCCAAAAGTATTAAGTACAGTAACTGTATAGAAAAAGTAATCATATATTTTTTTACCTTCTTCTCTAGTAATTCCCGTAAATATCGGGAATACCGTTAAGAAATAAATATAAAATATTAATGCATTTTTTATATTTGTAGAATAACCATAAGATATCACTAAAATGCTAGTAATAATATTAAAAGCAAAAAATAGTAGTAGGTACTCTATTGTTTTTATCTTTAGATAAACTTTCTTAATAACTAAGTTATACGTTGCTAAAAGAATACCAAGTAATGTCATTCCCCCTGCAACAACCTTGTTAGCTGAAATAAATTGTAGTGGCACTATTAGACCACACATACAATAAACAGCAACTATTAAAATAAATGCCAAATTTATTTTAAAATAATTTTTTTCTATTAGTTTTAACATACTCTAATTAATATCCTCTCTTCTCTATTATTTTTCTATATAGATTTCTATTCAATAATAAGGCAACAAACCCAATTTTTCTACCTTTTGTAAATAATGAATCTGTTAAAATACTCTTACTATGATCTTTTAAATACGATATTAACTTATTTTCTAATTTTTTATCATTATAATCTTTATCTAACAATAACCTATCTAATACATAGAAATACGCCCAATTCATCCTCATCTGAGCTACTTCTTTTAATTCAGGATATTTCTCTAAAATAATCTCTTTATTCTGTTCATAAGCTTCTATTACATTTAAAAACTTAAGTGAAAATTTTTGGGTAGTAATGCTATTTTCTCTATGGACATAGTAGTATTTTTTCTCATTAGTTGCTACTATTTTATTGCACTTATCTAATAACTTTATCATAATAAATGCATCTTCAGCGATTTTCCCAATTGCAAATTTGAACTCTGAAAATAAACTCTTTTTATATAATTTATTAACAGCTGTTACAGATAATATCTTTGCTTCCATAACCATTTTAATAGCTTCTTGAGGACTAAGCTCCCATGTTCTTTTATCAACTACTTGAGCCTCAGGAACATTATTATAGACATCATAATGTCCACACATAGATAAATCTGCGTTTTCAGCTTTTAGATTATTTATCAGCAGTTCATACATATCTTCATCTATGTAATCGTCACTATCTATAAATCCGATTAACTCCGCTCTCGCTTCATCAATACCAACATTTCTCGCATCAGACAATCCACCATTCTTCTTATGAACAACCCTTATTCTATCATCTTTCTTAGCAAGTTCATCACAAAGTTGCCCACTGTTATCTGTAGATCCATCATTGACTAAAATAATTTCTAAGTTTTTATAGGTTTGATTGATTATTGAATCAACACAACGTTCTAAGTATTGTTCTACATTGTATACCGGTACTATTACACTAATTTTTTCGTCCATAATATTCCCCTTTATACTTAAGATAACTATTTTCCATATCCGTTATAACAGCATCATGATGTGGTACTTGTTTTTCTTTTGGTGGTGGTGTCATATAATCACCAAATGCTGTTTTCAGATATATATCATATCCTACGGGTATCGGCATTTTAGTATTTTCAAAATCTATAAAGATATTATCTTCAAATGCTTCAATTGGATATTTCTTTTTCATATATCCTGGACCTGTACAAAGCTCTGTTATTCCATCACTTTCTTCAAGCGTATATTTCGTCATTTCTTTTTCAGCTTTTTTCCAAATCATATAACGTAATTTGCTCGGTGTCAAACCTAACAGAATAGTACTACCCCATTTCATAATTGCTCCATGTTTTTCTGGAATAGTCTGAGCACAGAATAGTGAATAAATTAATGCCCAACGAACTTGTTTTTTTCTATCCGCTTCATTTTTAGGATAATAATCCAAAGGTATAACATCTAAAGCTAAACCATGCGGCATATCTAAATCCTGTTGATATGGTTTTATACATGTTGTTTCTCTATCACGGATCGTGATAAATAAGTTTCTATCAATGAAGTTACTATCACTTTTTGATAAGAAATATTGTTCTTTTGCATATTTTTTCCATAATTCTGGAAGTTTTTCATAATCTTTTCTAGGCATGAAAAAATCTAAGTCATCATCCCAAGGGATAAAGCCTTTATTACGAAGTCCACCAATAGCACCACCACCACAAAGATAACAAAGTAAGTCATGTTCTTTACAAAATTCTACAAAATACTCAGCCATTTCTAAACTTTTATTTTGTATTTCTTTTAAACTACTCACCTACTACCTCCTCAACTATTTCCTTGAAGTTTTCAATAATAACATCTACATCTTCATCACTAAGTCTAGTGTGTAAAGGTAATGTTATTTCTTTAACATAGTAATTATATGCATTAGGATAGTTCTCAATATCAAATCCTAAGTTCTTATACGCAGTTAATAACGGTAGTGGTTTATAGTGAACATTACAGCTAATTCCACGTTCTGCCATTTTTACAATTATTTCACCACGTTGTTCAAAAGTAGCACCTTCAACATGAGTAATATACAGGTGCCCACAAGATTTATAATCTTCTGAACTGTGACTTAGAGCTGTAATTCTTGTCCCTTCGAATCCTTTATTATATTGACTAATAATGTCCTCACGACGTTCTAAAAGTTTTTGATAACGATCTAGTTGAACTAATCCAATAGAAGCTGCAATATCAGTTAAATTACATTTATATCCAGGGATAACAATATCATATTCCCAAGATCCTGCCTTTGTTTTTGCTAATGCATCTTTTGTTTGACCGTGAAGAGAATAAATTTGGTATTCTCTATATAATTCTTCATTATCAAAGTTTTCATTTTCTTTCCAAGTTACACTTCCACCTTCAGCAGTAGTGAAGTTTTTCACAGCGTGAAATGAGAATGTCGTAAAGTCAGCCACTGAACCAATCTTTTCACCTTTATAAGTACTTCCTAAAGCATGCGCTCCATCAGCTACAACAGCAACTCTACCAAGTTTTTCTTGATATTCACTATTAGCTTTGAATAAGTGTTTCTTACTCTCCACTACCTCAAAGATTTTATCGTAATCACATGGTATTCCTGCTAAATCAACAGGAATAACAGCTTTAGTATTCTCAGTAATTGCATTAGCTAAAGCATCATAGTCCATCTCGTGGCTATCTTCAGCAATATCAACTATAACAGCCTTCGCCCCAACATGATAAATCACACTACAAGATGCCGTGTATGTCATCGCAGGAACGATTACTTCATCACCTTCACCAATACCTAGAACACGTAATGTTAATTCTAATGCTGCCGTTGCAGAATTAAGACAAACAGTTTTAGGTGTATCCGTAAATCCTGATAGTCTTCTTTCTAATTCTTTTGTCTTCGGTCCTGTTGTAATCCAACCTGATTTTAAAGTATCTATTACTTCATTAATTTCTCCATCACTAATATCTGGTGGAGAAAATGGTATATTATATTTTTTCATCTCAAACTCCTAATTATTTGTTTCTACTCTTATCAATAAAAAAAACACAAGAGACTAATATTGTGGAAGGCCTCTTGTGTTTTTTGATCGAATTATCTAGACATTATTATACAATATTTTTTATAGTTAATCAATCAAAATACGTTTTAAAAATTCCATCTATTTCATGGTGAACAGCAATCCATATTTAATTAACTATGATTCTTATTATATGTATTACAATATTAGATAATTCGCTAACTCGTAAGCCTCAGTTAATTTTAATATCATTTAATAATATGATATAATTAAATTACTATCAACTAAATACACTACTGTGAAAGGAGTGTAAAATATGATCGAATTACTTCAATTAATAGTTATCTTTTTAATTCTTCGCGAATTTAATAAAGAATAATTTCATTGGAATTTCGTTTCTTTCATTCGTTTAGTGTTGATAGTAGGCTGCAATGTGGAAGTTGCAGCTTTTTTATTTAACAACCGCAATAGCAGTTCTTATCATTATTTTAATATCATTTATAACACTGAATTCTTCAATGTACTTTAAATTATATTTCATCTTGTCTGGAAGAATTTCCTCCACATAGATTTCATCTACACTTCTTCCACTTCCTTTGAATTTTTCAATAACTTCGTCTTCATCTTTGTACTCAATACTCGCTGGAGAAGTTATCCCAGCAGGAAGAAGTAATGTTGCATTCATCTCATCAGTATACTTATCTACATATTTCGCTACTTCAGGTCTTACTCCTACAAAACTCATATCACCAATAAGTACGTTAATAAGCTGAGGAAGTTCATCAAGACGTAGTTTACGTAGCTTGTGTCCTACCTTACTAATACGAGGATCATTTTGCTGAGTAACAGCAGTACCAAGCTTATCAGCATCTTTAACCATAGTTCTAAACTTAAAAATTCTGAAAGTCCTGCCATATGTAGTTATACGCTCTTGCCTGTAAAACACGGGCCCTTCACTATCAAGTTTTATCCAGATAGCTATTCCTAAAATTATCGGCGATAAAGGAATAAGCAAAATTAATGCCAGTACCTTATCAAAAAGTAATTTCAGAAATAACGATATCTTCTTCTTTTCAATCGAAGCTCTATACTTTTTTACCGCTTCTGTTTCAAATCTATTATCAATGTTCATCTTTCACCTTACTTATTTAACTGCATATTTATAAACAGTTTCTCAAATTTATTCCATCTTTTTATTATAACATATTTCATACTAGAACTGAAGAAATGGAAGTAAAAAAGACAACCAAATTAGGTTGTCTTAAATGATTTTCCAATAATAAATGGGAAAGTATTATTAATTATCTTAGCAATTAATTCACACAATATTATCGCTAATAATAACTCTACAATAGCTATAATATAATTACTAACGAATATTCCCGTATACTTACCTGCAAGTTGCTCCATAACTATATCCAAAATATATAAAACTATTGGTGAATGATATGCATAATATATCAATGTGTTACCACCAATTTTTTCTAATACTGGTATATTTGGAATATTTTTGAACAATATAAAACTTGCCCAGATACCAAAGAAAGCAGCAACAAAATATAAGAAAGTTGAATTAATCTGTTGATAATATAGATCTACTCTAGTATTATAAACTCCACATATAACACTTACTACAACAACTGGTAAAAAATATACTTTTCTGAAATAGCTTTGTAGAGTGGCTAGATTTTTTCTCAATAGATATCCTGATAATATGAAGATTGCTGCATACGGTACAAGATCAAAACTCCAAATTAGCCAAAATTCAATCTCATAAAGTTTCTTCCCTAAGCTGCCGCACAGGATAAGCACAACATATACAATTACATATTGATAAAACTTATTACTGTATTTTATCAAGAAATAACAAACTAGTTCTGCTAGAAACAACACATTTAAAAACCACAATTGATAATATATATGCATTCTATCTGCTACTATCATAGCTTTTATAAAATATATAATATCTATTTTCAATATTAATTGCGGTTGCAAAATAAATGATTTAATAAAAAATATAGAAATATTCATTAAAAAACAAGGTACAACTATAGTTTTAAACTTTCTAACAAAGAATTCAAAGAACGAAGTATACTTGGCTATATTTAAAGTCATTCCCGATAAAAAGAAGAATAGAGGTATATGGAAAATATACAATAATAATTTTACTTTAGCAGGAGTGTATCCCATGTGACCGGCTATAACTAAGATTATACAAAAAGCCTTTAACATATCGATATATTTAATTCTCTTACTACTCATTACTTATCACTCCTTAATACATATATATTCATATCATTTGAAATATCACTTTCTTTTACAAAGTAAATATCCCTCTCATAATTTTCTTTAAACATTACTCTAATTTTATCGAAAATGCTAGAGTCCTTAGGTAAAATAAATTTAATATTATCACTATTTACCGCACTAGAAAGTATATTATTCGTATCTTTCACTCCAAATTCTTTTAGTTTACTATGATATTCAGGAGAGAATGTTTGCCAGGTTCCAAAAGTTATTATGTTTTTTGTTAGCTTATCCGTCTCAACAAAAACCTTACTAACATTAGGTTGCGAACTAACTAAGTTTCCATATCCTGAAATAATATATAAATTATCTTTATTATTAACTAGTACATTGTTATAAGCCTTATTAAAATCATGAGAATGATAATTAAACCAATATAATTCATTCTTTCCATAGTTCCATATAGAGCCCATTAATAGTATACATGAAATTGTAAAGATAACATTTTCTAGATTACTCAATAATTTATAATTTCTCTTTACAAATAACTCATTCCCATATACAATAAAAATAAATAGAGCTAGAATAATAATAGGTATATAAACCCTCTCTACTATCCTTTGCCTAACTATTAGCGCCGTTAGTAAAGCTAAAGGGCTCAAAAATAGCAAATATCCGTAAAAACTTTTAGATTTATAAAATATAAAAACAAGAATTACAAAAAATGTAAATAACTTATAAAACTCATTAGAAAAGTACTTAAGTATTATCTTTTTAATCGAAAAATTATATTTCTCTGATACTGATCTTACTTTATCAAGATTATCTAATAGCTCATTACTAAAGATTTGTTTTTCTGAGAGTATCCAGGAATTATGACTTACTAAAGTATTTTCAGTAATTCCTATCTTATCTAGACTTGCTTTTTTGGTAGAATAATCAATAGCAGGATAGTCTCTAATCAAAGTACTCTTTTCATTCCATTCTATATATGTTTTTTCTACATCGTTACTTTGTATAAATAACCAATTGGTTAAACTTACAATAAAAATTGTACTAATTAAAATACCTGTTTGTTTTACCTTTTTATTCCTAATTAGTTCAAATATGATTATCACTAAACATATCGCTAAAAGACTAGTTATTATTTGAACTCTAAGAGAGATACCAATAAATATTAGTACAATAGGAAAAACTAAGTTTTTTTCTTTATAAAGTAAAAATATTCCCGAGAGAGATAGCAAATAAGCAACTACAGAGTATGTAAAATATTTTAATAAAACAAACTCTATTACTAAAACTATTATCCATAGAACTATTTTATATTTTCTATCTCTTAACAGATAAAGCAGACACGAAAAACTTATACTATACGCTGCTACTAAAAAAACGAAATAAATATTAACATTTGAAAATAAACTTTGTAATATTACTAATGCCTTAGTTAATACAATTCCCATGTAGGGGAGTAACATATATTCTTTATTTAAAATCGAATAATTAATTGTAACATCATCAACAGCATGATAAATATACCCATATAAATATCTATACAGCGCTACAATCAACAATGGTATAACAATTAAAATTATTAGCGATATATTTCTCTTCATTACTTACTTTGCCCCCCTTTCACCTCAGATATCATATTTGAATTTAATAACACTAGTATAATACTATAATTAAGTATTTATTTCAACCTCAAGTAATATAAGCTCTCTTGAATCTAATTGCATCAACAAAACTCGAATCCAGTTTTTCCTAGATCCGAGTTTCTACGCAACATATGCTTTTAATAAACTGATAAAAATCTATTTTATCCCGTTATTATCCTCCAGTTTTATTCTTTCCTAAACTCTATACCCACTTCTTCTAACTTCGCAATAGTCTTCGGACCGATACCATCTATTCCTAAAACTTCTTTTTTAGTAAAGTTCTTGAAATCCTCTTTAGTCCCAATTCCAAAGTTTACAAGATTCCACGCATAATCACTACGGTTGATACCTAAGTCTTGTAAGAATCTGTTCATTTCGATTCTTTGTCTTTGAATCTTTTCTTTCTCTTCTTTGATTTTTAGTATGTCCACTGGGTTTTCCGCAAAATATCTAAGAACAGAATAAATATGCTCGCTTTGTAAATATTCTTTATATCTTATTAACATGTTAAAAAATTCATCATTATTTTTTAATGTTTTCGGAATAGTTCTTTTTATATTATTAGTAAGGTGAAAATCTTTTTTGAAGAATAGCGTAGTATCACGGTGTTCTACTCGTAATCTCTCGAAATAAACCCTTGCTTCTTCTTCATCTCCTTCCATGATAGCTGACAGTGTTCCTGCCATTAGCAGCTCTAAATCTGTGGTAGCATGGAAATATTCCTCAAAAATAAAATGTCTACCTAACTCTACACACAGTTCTGCTATATCATATTTTATCGTCGTCTTATTACTTGGATTGGCTAAATATACCAGCGATAACAATTCCAAACTATCTGCATATTTATGAGCTTCTTTAAACTTTTTTGCAGATATTGAAAAAATATCTAATACGGCTTTACCCCAGTCAGTTTCTTCCAAATCAACGTTTATATCAGAGGCCATGTTAAAAATAAATTTAAGATTATTTATAACTTTATCTAAATAAATTACTTGTGGTAGTGTAGGCTGTTTATCTAATTCATTAATTATTTCTTTATGATATTTTAATATTATTTCAGTAGCCTTCTCCCAATCTGGACCTAATATCTCAATTACCTGTTCATTTTTCATATTAACTTCTTACCTCCTTTTTAAACTCTACACCATTTTCTTTTAATTGTTTTATAGATTTCTTCCCTATATTATCGACTTCATTTAATAAATATTTTTCTGTAACGTTTAAGAAATCCTCTTTTTTTATCAACCCTTCTTTTTTAAGAGCATTTAGCGCCTTAGTGCTAATATTTTCAAAAATCGAATCATTTCTCATTGTTTCTACAGACATATTTCTTGCTTTAATTTTTTCATCTAATTGTTTTCCAGTTCTTATACGGGAATTAACCCACGTTAAATACTCCATTACATACTCAATCATAACAAATTCAATTAATTGCTCGACCTTCGTCTCACTATGAACCAACCTAGTAAATTCATTCTCATTGAATAATTTTTCGCTAGATGCAAGATCTAGCAATCTCTCAATTTTCGGATTAATGTGTTTTAGAGTCACCATAGTTTCTACAGCCGCTTCATCATCCAATCTTCTAATATCAAATATTATCTTAGCTAATTGAACAAATTCGTCTAATTTTGAGGTAGGTGATAATTCATTGTATAATCTATAAAATTTATCAGCAGAATCGATTTTTAAATAAGCTATAATAGTATCCATTAAAATACTATCAAGTTTAAGCTCTCCTTTTTCAAGAGTTATCCAAATATGACTAGCACTAGGAATTGCACCATACATTTGATTATCTAGATAAAGTGAAATCAAATGCTGAATTACAACCTTATTAAAATCATTCTTAAAATTAGGATTACCTACAATTGGATATTTCACAGTTTTAAATTTCAAATCGCTAATATCCTCTATTACTTCAAGGGGAGATTTTTTCTGTTCAGATAGCATAAATATATTAGCAAATATATTATAAGGTGATTTTAAATAAGCTTCTTCAATAAATTTCTTATCTCCTGTCACCATAAAATTAGCAAAAAGTTTTAACGATTCATTAAAATTCAGTTGATCTTCTCTATTAATAAATTTAATATTCTTAAAAGTATTTTCTTGTAATTCTGTATATACCAACTCTATTTCTCTTATTAAGGCGAAATTATTATTCTTTTTTATAGATGGAAATTTTCTTATTTTTTTACCCATAATACATCCTCTTAATTTTTTTATCAATTTAATTATATTGTACCACGAATTATTATTTTTTCGTAATTTTAACGAAAAATTGGAGATGACTCAAAAATCGAGATTGCGTAGAAACAGGATTTTGCCAAAACTGTATATTCTTATTTTATCATTTTCACAAAAAGCGGTTATAAATTTAATTTAGATATCAATAACTGCGTCTACAAGTTATCATACACATTTTTTAAAAAATTTAGGACTTTTGAGTCAGCTCTATAAATGTTCTTATAAACAAAGTACAGTTCAAAAATTTAGTATAATAGTAAATGATTCAAATACAATAATCTCATCATCACTATCTTAATATGAAATTCTAGTATACTCTTAATAAAAAGAATCCAGGTCCCCCAAGATTCTTTTAGTAGATATCCTTATTTTTATTGTTTTTAGAAACGATTAATTTAATAGGATACATCAATATTAGTTTATTATTTTTTCTTATTTTCTAATTGCTTTAGATTTCCATGACTTAATTTATCTAAAGATATCATCTGGTTTCTAGCTAACTTTCGTAGTTCAATCATTCTTTCTTTTTGTTTCAAACCTTTTTCAATTAAGATAGCATTATAACTTTCCATATTTGCAAGAACTAAAAGTTCATTCAAACTAGCATAGTCTCTCATATTACCTTTTAAGCCCTCATTTTCTTCTCTCCATTTCTTAGCAGTCTTATCAAATAATGCAACATTTAAAATATCTGCTTCGCTTGCATATTTAAATCCTAACTGACTCTCTGTTAAATCTTTTAATAAATATGTCTTAATTGCATCTGTATGTATTTTGTAATTTATTTTAGATATTTCTCTATGCAAGTTCCATGTTAATGATAATCTGGAAGTTTCGTCTTCCTTAAGTCTCTGATAGTCTTTAATAATATACAATTCAAATTCAGCCGATATCCAAGAAGCAAATTTAAAGGCAATATCTTTATGTGCATAAGTTCCTCCACCTCTACCAACTTTAACAAATAAACCTTTTGCATTAGTAGTTGTTGCCCATTTTTGAGGTGATAATGTAAAAGCGTTACTCCCGGCCTCTTTTAAAAACCCCTCGAATTCGAGGGGGTTAAATTCTGAATTATTTAACTTCTCCCAAATCCCTAAGTATTCTATCGTATTAAAATTTCTCATCCAATTTGCAACTACAACATTAGGTTCCTCTCGATTCTTATATTTCGCAATATCTGTAAGACTAATAAAATCATTCTTAAAATCTTCTGTATAAATTTGTATTGCAAATCCTTTTACTTCAATAATTTCTTTTTTTACCTTTGACATAATAATTCTCCCTCTTTCTTATTTTTTTGTAATTTAAATCAACTTTCTCAGACTACGTATAAATCCTCATCCTGCACCCTTTTCTCCTTTTTATAAAAAATACTAGACTATAATCATCCCTCATATACAAATATTATTTATAACCTTTATCTGTTAGTCTATGTACTATATACCTTTATTCTACACTACATTAAAATGCTATACAAGAAAAATTACATTTTATCCTCATGAAAAATCTCGAACCTAAGATTCCTCCTAGATTCGAGTTTTTTTATTATTTAATTTACATATCCCAACCGCTTATAATTTTATTTTGTTTAAATAATCTCATAAGCTGATACTTATATTGTATCCAGACATAAGCTAATTTTTTCTCTACTTAATATTAAAATTCTTAAGTACGATACTGAATGTTGTTAAGTTATGTAGTAATGCTAGTAAATTTGATGGCAATACATTTATTAAACCTAAGAATATTAGTGAACTATTAATCGATACCGTACTCTTAACGTTGTTGCTCATTTGTGCACGTAGTGTTCTTGAAACATCTGATAATAGTAATAATGAATTTAGTGAATCTGATTTTAAGACAACATCACTAATTTGTTTTGAAAGATCAGCACTTTCACTCATAACGACACTTACATCACTTTCTGATAACGCCGCTGAGTCATTTAGACCATCACCTATCATTAGGACACGTCTTCCTTGTTCTTTTTCACTCTTAATGTATTCAAATTTCGTAACTGGCGTCATACTTGTATGTACTTCATCGAAAGTTATATCTTTTAAAATTTTCTTGGTTCTAAGTTCATTATCCCCTGTTAAAAGAACTACCTTTTTACCTCTATTTCTAAGCTCGGTTAATACTGCACTAGCTTCGTCTCTTAATGGGATATCTACACAGAAAATTGAGATTAATTTTCCTTTATACCCTAAGAATAATAGGTTGTATTGTTCTTGTTTTTCGGCTATAATTTGTTCTTGTTCAGCAGTAACAACTACATTTTCATCTTTTAATAATTGTCTACTTCCGATAACTACTTTCTCACCATCAATATGAGATATTATTCCTTTTGAAGCGATGTGATATAGTTCTGTGTGCATCTCTTCATGCTCAATTCCATCTTCTTCCGCCTTACTTACAACGGCACTGGCAATCGGATGATAGATATGCTCCTCTAAACACGCTCCAATTCTAAGAACTTCTTCATAAGAATATTCATAAAATGGAAGTACTTCTTGAATATATGGTTTAGATACTGTGATTGTTCCTGTTTTATCAAAAACAAATGTATCTATATCCTCATATTTATCAAGAGTTACCGAATTTTTCACCACAATTTTTTGATCAATTAGGTTTTTTATAGTAGTTAGATATGCTACAGGCGTTGATAATTTCAATGCACATGAATAATCTACTAGTAAAAACGACATCGCCTTAGTGAATGACCTTGTAAATAAATACGTTAGTCCCATCGCTAAGAAGTTATATTTTACTATACTGTCGGCTAATTTGATATATTTGTAATGATATGTCTCCTCTCTATTTTCAGAATCTTTCATCAGCTGAATTAAATGTTGGATACGACCATTAACTTGTGGATTTTCTACTTTTAGCTTAATCTCACCGTTAACTACTATCGTGTTAGAATAGACCTCATCTCCAATATTCTTCACAATCGGGAAACTTTCTCCTGTCAATGAACTTTCATCAACACTAGCTCCCCCGCTCAACACAATACCATCAAATAAAATTTCGTTTCCTTCTGAAACTAGAATTATATCGCCTTTTTTTACTTCTGCACAAGTTACTTTTCTATTACCTTCTTCTTCAACAAGCCAAATTTCTCTATCCATAGAAGTTAGGCTTTGTTCTAGTACTTTTACAGATTTTTTCTCAGACCAGTTGTTTAGAGACTCTCCTAATTCCAGGATGAACATAATAGAACTTGCCGTTTCACGAGCTCCCGTTGCTAATGACACTAGGATTGCTGCAGAATCGAGTGTTTCCATGGTAATTTGCTTACGACCTAATAATTTTAGCGTATCTTTTAAATACCCTGATGCTTTCCACCATGTGTGAACAGCTCTAAGTGGTAGTGGCACGAATAATTTAGACATCGCACGCCAAAAAATGGCATCTACAATTATTGAATAAGGACTTTCTTCAGTTACTACAACTGGATTTTCATAACAGTCTCTTACTTTTTCTTTATCTACCAGTTTAAAGAATTCTTGTAAACAACTACCGTGTCCCTCTTTAAACATAACAACAAAAGTGTACTCATCTTGATAAAAGTCCACTTTTTGTATGTTTTCGATTTTTGATGCCTGTTCTTTAAAATATACTTTTACATCTGGTGTCAAGCGAAAATCAGCTCTAACTCTCGCTCTTGCACTTGAAAGATGTAGTATTTTAAAATCCATCTTATTTTTCCTCTAATTCTTGAAGATTGCTTTCTCTTTTTTCTTTTTCGTATAAGTCTTTAGCATCCGCTACTACATCATCAGCATGTTGCTTGATGTTTGATACTGTTCCTTCTACTCCATCTTTTGCTTTATATAATTTTGATAAAACAACAGAGTATCCTTTCTTCGCATCCTTACTTGCTAGAAGTTTAAGACCTAAAGTTCCGAATGCTACTCCTCCTGCGAATACTCCTGGTGTTTTAAGTGCTGCTTTTGCTACTTTTAATGCTTTGATTGACATATTCAATTCCTCCTTATATACTTTATATTTATATTATTATATCACTTTAAAAATTATATGTAAATCCTAATATATCAAGCTTTAACTAATATTCTTCAACATTCTAAAACCTTTATATTCTGAAAATATTTCCGCTTTAAATATCGCTTGTATAGTCAAAAATTTAATATTTTATTCTACTTGCACTACTTTTGAAAATTGTATTTTCTTGCGGTTTTGCAATATATTTCACCTATATTTCATAATAATTTAACTCTAAAAACACCATATCTCATAAATTTTCACCAGCGAAACTTAAATTTCCAAGGAAATATTTCTTCTCTTTACTGTAGTGAACAAGTTTGTTTATTAATATAAAATATATCATTATTTTTTATAATTCACTCGAATTTCAATCATACAATACTGAATATTTGAATAATGAATTAATAATATTCAAATAAATATTTTTATCAACTCAAAACTTAATTTATGTTATAATAACAATGTTGAAGAAAGTAAGTCACTTGAGATAACAAAGACATTTTTGAATTTAAAGAAAATATTAAAAGCAGTTTGTACTAAATTTACATATTGCTTTTGAATCAAAAAATATTATTAAGAATTCGAAACAGTGATCCATGCTAGGCTTACATACTACTTTTGAATAAAAAAACTTATTAAATATAGATAAATAAGGAGCACATTATGATTTATATTATTGGACTTGGACCTAATGATAGTTCAAACATTAAGGAAAATATTAAACAACTTTTACTAGATAACACTAATGCCAAGGTTATCGCGCGTACTAAAGAGCATCCTGCGATTTCTTTCTTGGAGGAGAATAATATCTCGTTTGAGACTTGTGACAGATTTTATACAGAAAGTGAAAATTTCGAAAATACATATAACGGTATTGCAAATTATATTCTTGAAGTTGCTGAGGCTAACGATGTAATGTATCTTGTTCCTGGGCATCCTATGGTCGCTGAGCTGACTACTCAACTTCTAATAAACAGTGGTAAAGACGTGAAAATCGTTGGTGGTGAAAGCTTTTTAGATTCTTGTTTTAACGCAGCGAAGTTCGATCCTGTTGAAGGATTCGCCCTTGTTGATGCCACTGCACTTGAGACATTAAGACAAGTTAATCCACTTCAACACCTACTTATTACCCAATGTTACGATGATTTAACTGCGGCTAATGTCTCTGACGAACTTATGTCATTCTATCCTTATGATTATGAAGTTACAGTTATTGAACAAGCTGGCGCAGAAGATGAGAAAATTTACACTGCTCCTCTACATGAACTTTCAGCTGCGGTTGGTGAAGATGTAAATAACCTACGTGCTTTATATATCGCACCATTAAAAGATGGACTTAGCTTTAACATCAAAGACTATACTAAAGAATTCGATGAAGATGATGAAACTACAGAAGCTGATTTAGTAGAAAAATTAGAAAAACTTGTCTCGGGTCTTAAAGCAAATTTAAACCGAGAAGAAGATTATACAAGTGATAATTCGAAATTACTAGCTGAGATCATCAACACTTCACTTGATTTTACAATAGCTAGCGATAACTATTACGAACTTAGTGACATTCTTTCTGAAATGAAAGCAGACAGACAAAAATAATTTTATAATAAGGACAATAAGATGGATAAGGTACTAGCTTTTAGCAAAAAATTATTAAAAGAAGTTATTGATAAAAATTCAGTCGTTGTTGATGCTACTGCTGGAAATGGAAATGATACATTGTTTCTAGCGAAGACTTCAGCTAAAAAGGTCTATGCATTTGATATCCAAGAATTGGCAATAGAAAACACTACGAGGCTAATCGAAGAAGCTGAGCTAAGGGATAAATGCGAGATTGTTCTTGATTCACACTTTGAATTTGATAAATATATAGATGAAAAAATCCGTGCAGTCGTCTTTAATCTAGGATACCTACCAAATGCAGATCATGAGATTACTACACTAGCTGAGACGACACTTGCGACGATTAAAAAGTTTTTATTACACCTAGAAATTGGTGGAAGAATTGTTATTGTTGTCTATTGGGGTCATGAGAATGGTAAGGTGGAAAAAGAAGCATTGTTAAATGAACTTCAAAATCTCGACCAAAAGGAAGTTGAAGTATTGGTTTATCAATTCATTAATCAGAAAAATAACGCGCCATTTATTATTGCGATTGAAAAAAGAAAGGAAATTTCATGCGAGAGATAGAAATAGAATTTAAAAACTTACTTACAAAAGATCAATATAAAGCACTATTTAAAAAATATGACTTAAAGAATTCTGAAGAAATAATAAACAAAAATTTCTACTATGATGATGCAGATGAGAGTTTCAAAAAAATCGGAGCAGCACTAAGAATTCGTTATACAAATAAAAAAACAGAAATGACTCTGAAGGTAAAAGGTGAAACTCAAAATGTTGAGATAAACGTACCTCTTGACGAAAGATATCCAAAAGAACCGACGGTACTGCCGATTTTACCGAACGAAATTATCGCTGAACTAGAGCGAATGAACGTGAAGATTAAAACTCCAATGCTGATTCAAAAAATCGAGACATTAAGACACGAAATCACTTTAGAAGAAGGCTTATTAGTATTTGATGAAACAACATTTATCAATGATATCGTTGATTATGAACTAGAATTCGAGACAAAAGATTACAAAACAGGACTAGTCGCATTCGAAAAATTATTAGCAGAAAATAATATCGACAAAAATCCTGCAAAACCAAAAATAGCAAGAGCTGTTGAGTATTCAAAACGATAAAACTAAATAGAGATTTTAAAAACGGATTTTGTCAGGCTCGGGCATGTCTGTCAAATTCGGGGTACGTCTGTCAAGTTCGGGGCACGGGAAAAAATCGTACTAGAAATCTAGGTAGCATTTTGCTGCTTAGATTTTTTTACATCTCTTATGAAATCCGGACGTGATTTGTCAAAATCGATTTCCCTGAAATTACGATTTTCTAGTGAGTTTCTGCTATATGGGAATTTTTCTATGGCTTATTGTAGGTGTGAGAGGGATATTACACCCTAATTTCAAAATGGAAATTTCGACTCTTTTTTCCATTTTGAACTCTCTTTTTCTCCCAAATTGGAAATTTTAACTGTTTTTTCCATTTTGAACTTTATTTTTCTTCTCAAATTGGAAATTTCGACCATTTTTTCCATTTTGAACTCTCTTTTTCTTCCCAAAATAGAAATTTCGACCGTTTTTTCCATTTTGAATAAAAAAATCTGGGAAACTATGAATCAATTACGACTCATCCCCCAGATTTTTTATTTTTGTATATACAACTATTTAGAAAATTAAACTCTAATCTCTTTTTACTTACATGTATATAGATAAGTTGAAAACATTCCACTTTTGTATATACATAAATCAAGAGATGAGTCACTCCTAGTCTTCTTTAAACTTCACACCATTATCTTTCAGTTTTTTGATAATACCTACTCCGATACCATCTAGTTTTTTCAGTTCTTTTTCTGTATAGCATTCGATAATTTCTTTATTATACAATTCTACATCGATAAACTTGTTCAATTGTTTTTCCATACCTTTGAAAACAGGATCTTCTTTCATAGCTTCTTTAGATACGGTCTTACGCCCCTCAACAATCAGGCTTTGTTTTTTCTCTATATCTTCTCGATATAATTTTTCTAATAATTCATAATGATATTTATTAGTCAGATATTCTTTAGCGATACCTGCTGAAAAGGTCATTTCAAAATATTTTTCCTTATTAACACCTTTCACATTAGCTGGATTTCCTACTATAAAATCTAGAACTTTATTGAAGCCACCTTTAAATATATAACCTACATACTTATTAAGTTTTTTAAGTTTAGTCATATAGTAATGCGCTTCATCAAATTTTTCTTGATTTATGCTGAAGATAGTTAACAATAACAATGTAGCTTCTGAATCCTCATAGTCAAAGCAATCGATATGATCCATCAATAAATTTTCTCTATCAAGGCGAACATACATAAGAGTCAAGAGATCTATAACCTCATGGAAATCCGTTGGATTCGCTGCCAACATAAGTTCATACAGTTTCGCAGCTTCTTCATTCATTCCTGCTTCACTATAATATTCAGCTAGAACATCCGCTATTATCATCTGTTCAGCATCTTCATCATTATCTGAATACATGACATCCTCTTCCAACTCTACAGCCCTATCTAAAGCATCTCTATTTTCCTCATGAAGTTCACGCAAGGCACTAATTTTATCGACAATACTCATATCCCCTTCATCTATCGCATCAACAAGATCGCTAAGAGAAGCATCTATTTCATAACCTGCGTCGACCAAATTGTAAATACGCTCAAATACTTCGGTAGCCTCTTCCTTACTAGAAAAATGCTTCCCTTCTGTTTTCAAAAACTCTTTAAGCAATATTTCAAATTCTCTATCATGTTTTACCATAAGTCATCCTCCATAAATTCCATCTGGATATCAAACTCACTATCATCAGCGAACATTACACCATTTAAATGTAGGTTTCTGATAGTTCCCTTACCTAAACCTTTTATTTTAAGAAATTCTGACTTCGTGATTTTCAAGAAATCATCTTTTGTTAATAAAAAGTTCTCGTGCATAATTTTTAATTCCGTGTCTCTAATTGCCATAAACGATCTATCTCGTTTCATATCAGCTACCGTTATTTCCTTACGGTCCGCATACTTATCCAGCTCGTCTCCAATTACATATTCACTTTCTCTCACATGCATAAGAAAATCGAAATAGTATTCTTTATTTATAAAATAATCAAATTTTATGACCGTATTAAGCGCTTCTACATACTTACAATCATCGTCTGTACTGAACTCTATCAGTTTAGGATTAGCAATTCTATCTAGCACATCCGAAATGTATTTATTATTTTTTATCAATTTATTATAAAACGCAACAGCCTCTTTCTCCTCACCTTGCATCAAGTGATAGAAAACTTTTGATAATAAAACTACATCATCATTTTTACCGCGTTTACTCAAAAGTTTATAATAATGGTTAAGCATTGTATAATCATTTAATATCAGACTAGCAACTATAAAATTGTGATACATCGGTAATAAAATTTCATCAGCCATATCTAAAGCCATATAAAACGGCTTATAGGCATCCCAAACTTTATTGTACAGTTTATTACCTAAATAAAATTCTGCAAGGTGGTGGCAAACTATTAGATGAAGGTAGTTAATCGGAAATAGTTTACCATCCACAAAACCTTCTTCAAAAGTATATACCTCATCTTTTAGACGTAATAATGCTAATTCTATTTCATATTCTGTACAATCTTTACTAACAATTTTCCAGACTCTAGCATCCACATTATACTTACATAAAGCTATCGCATCTTCAATATAAATCGCGTAGTCAGGATTATCGATATTCTCAATAAATTCCGTAAAAAGTCTCATCGATTCCTTAAAATCAGATTCAAGCTCTTTAGAAGAGAATTTAATCCTACTATAGCCATAATTAAGCTCGAAGTCTCTATAAGTTTTGTTCCTTATTCCTGTATATCCTTTTTTGTTGACAGGAAATTCAATAATTTTTTTATTATTCATGTCTGCCCCCTCCTTTTTTTCTTGAGTAAATCTATAAAAATTACAGAGATTTTAATAATCAGCTTTTGTATTAAAATTTTTATAAAATTCACCCTTCCTTCAACTTTATTCTACACTATATTTTAATATAATACAAACTTAACAACTAGTAAATCCTCAAATATGAAGAATAAAAAATAATTTATGGTAGCTAACATAAATAAAAAAATCCTTACCTCACACTAAACAAGATAAGATTCTTTATAACTTCACGCAGTGACCTATAATGATAAAACAAGGGAAGTAGATAGCCATCTTAAGACATCACGCGCATACTTCACTCATGTATGAATATTTATTCTCATACAATTTGGTATGTCAATATATATATAAAAGCAACTGAAGCCCAAATTCAGTTGCTTTTCGTGGTCTCATGTGAATATAATCGTCCAATTCACTTATCTATATTCTACCACATACCTTTTCTTGTTGTCAATTAATTCGAAGCAATCGACTCTATTACTTCTCCTATTTACATAATCTTAAAAATATAACTTTAATCTTAACATCAACAAGAAAACCTTTTCTAATTCAACTTCTGATGCTATAATGAAGGTAGGCTACTAGCTCCAAAAGGAGGTGATGAAATGAATATAGACATTACCCAAATCCTTGTGAATTTATTAACAGGAGTTATACTCCTGTTAATAGAGTACTATCTGCTAAAGGATAATCACAAAAGGAAGTAGCCATTTAGCTCACGACGCACATGCTTCACTTGTGTGTGAATATTAAATATTAATAAAAAGCCAATTGAACTAGCACTTCAATTGGCTTTCGTGATGAAATTTGATAGACATTTCCCATTCACTTTCTTATATTCTACCACATACCATTTCTTATTGTCAATTAATTCGAAAGGCTCCTTTGTCACAATGCGGACTACTATTACTGCCCATTTTTAGCGTAATTGGCTTCTACTGCTTCTTTTTGTTCTTTCCACCAAGATTCATTTTCTTCATACCAACGGATAGTATCAGCTAGTCCTTGACGGAAGTTTGTGAACTGCGGCTTCCATCCTAATTCATCGCGTAATTTTGACGCATCTATCGCATAACGCAGGTCATGTCCTGCACGATCATTTACAAGCTCATATGCATTCTTATCTTTACCCATTAGCTCAAGGATTAACTCAATAACCGTTTTGTTATCCTCTTCACCATCAGCACCGATTAGGTAAGTTTCTCCGATTCTACCTTTTGTTAAGATAGTCCAAACTGCTGAAGAATGATCTTCTGTATGAATCCAGTCTCTCACGTTCTTACCTTCACCATATAGTTTTGGTGTTATTCCTGACAAGACATTAGTAATCTGTCTTGGGATGAATTTCTCAATATGTTGATATGGCCCGTAGTTATTTGAACAGTTAGAAATAGTTGCCTTAAGTCCAAAAGAACGCACCCACGCTTTAACAAGTAAGTCTGAACCTGCTTTTGTTGATGAATATGGGCTTGATGGATTATAAGGTGTTTCAGCGGTAAATTTCTCTCCAACTCCCTCACCTTTTCCTGGTAAATCTTCACGTAATGGAAGATCTCCATATACCTCATCTGTAGATACGTGGTGATATCTAACATCATACTTACGACACGCTTCGATTAAAGTATATGTCCCAATAATATTCGTATGTAAAAATGGATATGGATCTTTTAGGGAATTATCGTTATGAGACTCAGCTGCATAGTGAACCACTGCATCAGCTTTACTTACTAGTTTGTCTACTAATTCAGCATCTGCAATGTCACCAACAACTAACTTAAATCTATCTTCTGGAAGTCCTGCAAGATTCTCTCTATTTCCAGCATAAGTCAATTTATCCAAGACAGTCACATAAATATCTGGATGATTATTTATAACATAATGTACAAAGTTAGAACCGATAAATCCAGCCCCACCTGTTACTATAATATTCTTCATCGTTTTTACCTTTTCAAAATCATATAATACTTGCTTGCTGTTACTTTATTCAGCAGCCTGCTATTTCTACTTTATAAGAATAGCCCCCACTGGAAAACTTACAGCAGGAGCTCTATTCAATCTGCGAGTTTAGTATAACATACCTTAAATTAAAATTCAATGTAGTACCGCGTTTTCTATTAGAAAAATACTTCTAATTACACTTCCTTGGATTGGTATAAATCCTCTTATGGGCTTATATCTTTTTCTTTTATAACTTAGCGGTCAGAAGTAATATTAAATTTGTTGTTACACTAATTTTATAATATAATGTAATAAATTTGCCATCGATAGCAAATCAAACCCCCAAAGAGTAAACGTTGATGAAATAAAGATAGACATTACCCGAACCTTTGTGAACTTTTTATCAAAAGTTACACTTCTCACACTAACAATTTATTCGAAGGAATGTCTTCTATCCCTTCATCTATTTACATAATCTTAAAAATATAACTTTAATCTCAACATCAATTAAGAAAACCTTTTCTAAGATGATTTATGATGATATAATAAAGGTAGGCTACTGCCCCAGAAGGGAGGTGGTGAAATGGAGATAGACATCTCTCAAATCCTTGTGAATCTATTATCTGGAGTTATACTTCTATTAATAGAGTACTATCTGCTAAAGAATAATCACAAGAAGAAGTAGTCTTTTTAGCCCACGACGCATACTCGTCACTTTGTATGTGAATATTAAATATTAATATAAAAAGCCAATTGAACTGAACCTTCAATTGGCTTTCGTGGTGAAATTTGATAGACATCTCTCATTCACTTTCCTTTATTCTACCATATACCTTTTCTTGTTGTCAATTAATTCGAAGAATTCTAACGTTATTACAGAAGGGATAAATTCCTTTAAACTATAAATTACGACACTAGCTGAAAGAAATTTATTCATATGAGTATTCCAACATAGATTTTCAGAGTGATTCAAAATCATGGCTTTGATTGTCAAGTCACCTTAACAAAATTCATTAGACATCTTAAAAACTCTTATAAAGAAACTTCAGATATCAATAATCACTGTGACTTTGAGTTCACGTTTAAATCTAGGGCTTTGGGCATACCTCTGAAATAATATTAAAATTATACTTCCCCATACACAAAATCATTGTTCTTTTCAAATTCTTTAAACGTAGGAAGATTCCTATCTTTATCTGAAATAATCGCTTTTGATAAATCAATCTGCCAATCAATTCCAAGGTCTTTATCATCAAATGCAATTCCTGCATCTGCTTGTGAATTATAATAATTATCACACTTATACATGAAGTTAACATTTGGCGTTAATGTCACAAAGCCATGAGCAAATCCTCTAGGAACTAAAAGTTGTCTTTTGTTGTGTTCTGAAAGAATAAAACTTTCCCACTGACCATATGTTGGACTGCCTTTTCTAAGATCCACGACCACATCTAAAACTTCCCCAGTCACCACACAAATAAGTTTTGTCTGTGTAGCGTCTCCTCTTTGAAAATGTAATCCACGAATAACACCAGCCTCAACTGATAATGAATGATTATCTTGAACAAAGTTAAAATCTATACCTAATTTTTTATACTTTTCTTCAGAATAACTCTCCATAAAGAAACCACGTTTATCTTCGAAAACATCAGGCTCTATTATTTTTACATCTTTTAATCTCGCATCAAAAACCTTCATTTCAAACTGCTCCTAGTATAATATGTTTTTTTTTGATAATTATCCCCCTATTTTTAGATTTTATACTTTTTGAAATATAACAGACCAGATTACATATCTTAAACTTCATCATTTTCTGACTTCTTAATATTTTTTTCACTAATAACCTCAAAAATGTTGTACATAAAAGACAGTGGGTATATAGAAAATAAAAGTCCCATACTTAATTGATTCGATATTGACTCATAATTCAATCTTATTAAAAAAATTGCTAATATAGTTATCATCAATAACAACTGTTTATTAATGAACACTATTTTCTTTATTATTACCAGATCTCTCCTCATTTCGGGAGGCAATAATATTATCGTAATGATTGAACAAATAATTATCAAATAGGGAATCTCATTGATATATTTTAAAATAGCGATATAATGCATACTAGTAATACTTTCATGACTCTTTAAAACTATCCTATAGATTATTTCTATGACTGTAGCCATTACACTGATTAAAGCAACAAAAAACAACAAATAATAACCAATAATAATACCCCAATAATTTCTTACACTTCTACTTAACTCATCTTTTAAAAGTATATGTCCTGAGATTGAAAAAATATAAAATATCATTATACTAAATTTATATAATAAAGAATTTGTATTATTATCCGGTATCCAGAAAAGGTATAGTAGCATTGCAATAATAATCAATATATATATACTTTCACTTTCTTTTAAATTGATTTCTTTAAAAAAACTATTAATAATAAACACCTCCTCCTAACTAGTTTTCATTTATTTTTGCTTTTAAAAAAACTCAATCTATGCCTGTAATTCCTCTCTTACTACAATAAGAGCTCTTTCGATTACTACGTGCATATCATAATATTTATAATCTGCAAGACGTCCACAGAAGATAACATCTTTCCCTTTTGCTTCTTCTAAATATTTTTGATACATTTCATTATTTTTAGCATCATTGATTGGATAGTATGGTTCATCTCCACGTTTCCAATCTACTGAGTACTCACGCGTAATAACTGTTTTTTCTTGAGTACCTTTTTCAAAGTGTTTATGCTCAATAATACGAGTGTAAGGAACTTCACGCTCTGTGTAGTTCACTACAGCATTACCTTGATAGTTTTCTTCATCTAGTACTTCATGTTCGAAGCGAAGACTTCTGTATTCTAACTCTCCGTGTTTGTAATCAAAGTATTGATCGATCATTCCTGTGAATACAACTTTTTTCGCACTTGCTTCTAACTCTTCACGGTTTTCGAAGAAGTCTACATTTAGCTCTACTTCGATACCTTTTAACATGTTTTTAATAATAACGTTGTAGCCACCGATTGGAATACCTTGATATCTATCGTTAAAATAGTTGTTATCAAATGTAAAACGTACTGGAAGACGTTTAATAATAAACGGTGGTAGTTCTGTAGCACTACGTCCCCATTGTTTTTCTGTATAACCTTTAATTAAAGTTTCGTATACATCAGTACCAATAAGCTTGATAGCTTGTTCTTCTAAGTTCTTAGGTTCACTATCTTGTAGATGAGCTGTTTGTTCAGCGATTTTCGCTTTTACTTCTGCAGGAGTCTTAGTCCCCCATAATCCATAGAATGTATTCATATTGAAAGGTAGATTATATAATTTTCCTTTGTAGTTTGCTACTGGTGAGTTAATGTAGTTATTAAACTCAGCAAACTGATTCACATAATCCCAAACTTCTTTATTAGAAGTATGGAAAATATGTGCACCGTATTTATGAACGTTGATTCCTTCAACGTTCTCACAATAGATGTTTCCACCGATGTGGTCACGTTTATCTATTACTTTTACTTTCTTTCCTTGTTTTGTTGCTTCATGAGCAAAGATCGCACCTGATAATCCAGCTCCTACTATTAAATAATCGTACATATGTTCCTCCCCATTAAAACTTTTTTATTAATTATCTTTTAGACAATTAAATAATATATTTTTATTAATCAAAACTTCATATTTCATTTCAAAAATATCCCTATTTTCTATTTAGTTGTATTATTCCTTCATTAAAGAATTTTATATAATCAAAAATATCAATATCTCTTTTCCCTACTAGTATATTTCTATATCTTAGTAGACTTTTCACTTGTATTTTACCATTAATTATTTCATTAGCTTTTGGAATATGTATGGCAGATTTTATTTCTGGCATCTCTTTACTTACAAACACAACTTTATTTTTATAGGATAATTTGTCAAACTCCAATATATCTTCATACGTGCACCCATCACGCTCTATCATAAAAATAAATATATTGTCGAAGTTTACTCTTTTCTTTCTTTTATTCCATTTATCTTTTAATTCTGAAAAATTTCTATAATGTAATCCATGTATCTCTATATCATTACATAAAGCAATAGGATAATCACCCGACCATTTTTTCTCCACTAGTGGTTGCTCAAGATAGTAAGTCAAATTTTTACAAAACTTAACGAATGAACTGGGTTCTATAAACAAATTCACTGTTGGAGACATAAACTTAAGTCCTAATTTATGACTTATTACACCGCCAAGACAGTTAGAGCTTATTATCGTAAAGTCAGAATTTTCTAATTTCAATATATTTTTTTTATTCATTGCTAGTTCTAACATTCCAAGGAAATATTTCAACATATAATTTTCCACTCCACTAATTTTTCATACAGTACATGATTCTACTATAATTTTCTATAATAAAAATAATTTTTCTACTTTTTTAGATTCTTCTTTAATTTCAAAACCAACTTTTTTGAAATTATTTTTTATGGTTTCTATATCTATTCTCTTAGTATTTGCTATCTCAAGGATTTTATTAACCCACCTGTCTATACTATCTTTTTCTAAAGATAAACTATAATAATTCTGATTCGTAATGACTTCTTTAGGTATAACATCCGAAGCAAGTACTGGTAATCCATTTGCTTGGGCCTCTAACAATGCTACTCCTAACCCTTCAAATCTAGAGGGAAACATAAAAATATCAAATATATTATATAATTCTGAAACATCATTTCTAACACCTAAAAAGATAATATTATTCCTTATTTTTAACTTTTCTGCTTTCTCCTCTAAATCAGAATAATCTCCACCCCCAACAAAAATGAGTTTACTCTTATTATTGTATTCATAAACCTTTGAAAATACATCCAAAATAAAATCTTGATTTTTTTGTGGATCTATTCTCGCTACATTACCTATCAAGATTTCATCATCTTGTATATTTAAGCTATCTCTATATTTTCTCCTTAAATTTTCATCAAATAGAAACTCATTTATATCGATAGCATTTTTTATCCATATAACACTATTCTGTATTTTTTGTGGATACATCCATTGTGAAGCTAAGGTACTACAAGACCAGAAATCAGTAGCATAGTTTTTTATCATTAATTTATTTATATTATGTATAAAGTCACGAATACCCAACTTTGATATACCTGTATTATGTGAATGAATTATTCTTTTTCTTATTCCGTACTTCTTAGCATATTTTATATACTTCATATTAACCAAGGATAATGCATTTACCCAGACCGCATCATATTCACTAGAGTATTTCTCAAAAATCTTCTTTATTTCTCTATCATATTTTATAGGGTTTTTCTTTCTAATAGGCAATGAGTAATATTTTATTGGATTCTTTGATAATTTATCAAACTCTTCTGAAAAGGCTATTTTATTATTTCCAGTACAAATAAAATCAAAGTGAAACATATCTTTATTCATATTTTTAAAGAAATTATATACTACTCTTTCCATTCCTCCAGGATTATGAGTTAGTCCACATACTAAAACTTTATACATATAAGCGCTCCTTTATAGCACAATATAATAGATAACTTCCTTCCTCATTATAATGTAAACCATCATTTGTATATTCATACTTCAAATGATAGTCTTCAGAAAGTTCTTTATTTATATCGATTAACTTTATTTCGTTCTCTCTTGTAAATTCTTCTAACCATTCATTTAACTCTCTAACTATTTCATTGTCTACACTATCTCTAAATAGTGTATACCCTATTGTTGTTAGAGTTAGTTCTATATTTCTTTTTTTTGTTTCTAATAATAATTTTTTATAATTCTCTTTTATTATTTCTTTATTATAATTTGATATTATGTCATTAACACCTAATGATACTAATATCTTCTTAATTAACACATCATTATACTGCTCTAGGTTTTCTAATAGAGTAGCTAATGTCACTCCTCCTAAACTTAAATTGCTGTATCCTTCTAACTCTAATTTAGCTAATCTTGAATCACCAAAAATTATATTCTCTTTTAATTCCGTATTTTTGAACTCTCTATATTTTTCTTTATAAAAATTCTTATTTCTTTGTTCTCTTAGTTCATAGTTAAAGTATCTACTTCCTATCGCTCCTATAAAGTCACTTCTATCGTCAATATCATATGAACTTTCTTTATCCATTACGTAAGCTTTTGTTTTAGGCGTTAAATAACTTATATTTTTTTCATAGAAATTTTTAGTAGTTATATATATAGCTCCATTGGTTCTGTATAACTTTTTCTCATCTTGTCTTCTATATCCTCTATCCGCCGCAAAACTTTCTTGGATATAATTGTTATCATCTAAGCTTGTAAATAATCTTGGAGATTTATCTAATTCTACATAGCTTACTACATTTTCCACACCTTCTTTTCTTGATTCTTCAAATAGCTTCATAGCTTCTTGAATTTGTATTGCGCTTCTTAACGGTGATGTTAATTGTAGTAATACGTACACTACATCTTCATCAAATCTACTTAGAAAATCTAATCCTACTGAGTTTGACGGTGTTGTATCTTTTGATAACTCTGGATCTCTTAATATTGTGCTTATTCCTCTTGTTTTACATATATCTAAGTATAGTTGTGAATCTGAACTCACATATATATCTTTTTTAGCAAAGCATCCTGATTCTATCGCTGCATCTATTGTATGGAATATTAGTGGTTTCCCATCAAAAAACAACATATTTTTATTTTTTAATCCTTTTGATCCACTTCGTGCTGGTATTAAACATACTGCTCTCATTTTTCTTCTCCTTATTTGATTCTTCTCGCAGGCACTCCTACATAGGTTCCACTTTCTTTTATTGTTTTTATCACCGTTGCACCTGCCCCTATTATTGTATATGGTGCTATTTCAACCAATTGTATTATGGTGCTACCACTCCCAACATAGACTCCTTCCCCTAGTTTACAAAAATTAAGTATTGCTCCTGGTGTAACATTGCAATGTGGCGCTATTACTGTATGATGCTCTACTATTGCTCCTGTATTTACTATTGAATTATCATAAATTTCTACTTCAGATCCTATAAAACACCTACTTATAAATATTCCTTTTCCTTTTATACTTGAATCCGTTAGTATAGTTGCTTCTCTGCTTACTATGTTTATAAATGCATCTGGATATTTTTCATTTACTAAGTCAAACAATTCTTTTCTTTTTTTATTATCACCTATTGTTATAAAGACTTTATCTATTTTTTTCTCACGAAGACATTTTAATACATCGTTTGTTTTTCCTAGTATTGGATATCCTTTGTATTCTTCGATATCCTTATCATCAAAATATCCTACAAATTCACAATTATATATATCTAAATGGGGTTTAACTGCATCTGAATGGCTTCCTGCTCCTATAAATGCTACTCTTTGCTTCATTGTCTCCCCTCCATTATATCATTAAATTCTTTAATTATACTTCTATCTTTAGATAAATAATCTAATATTGCTACTTTGGCTTTTTCTATTGAATTTTCTTGTTCATATGGATTATAGAAATCTCTTATATTTGATAATTCTTTTAGTCCTTTTTGTATACTTTCTTTTGTCGTATCGACATCTACTACACTCGGTCCTCGTAATCTTCCTAATTGTCTATTTCCAATGTTTAACGTTGGAACTTTTAACGATGGAATTTCTATTAAACCTGAAGATGAATTCCCTACTAATCCTTTCGAATATTTCACTAATGAATGATATTCCCTTGGTTTTAAAGAAATAAATACTTTTGAGCTACTATGATTTTCAGTATATTCTTCTATCGCACTCATTATCTTATCTGAGTCAGTATCTGAATTTGATCCTATGAATATTACTTGTTTTTTCTGTTCTGATAATACTTCTAGAAGTGTTTGGATTTGTTTCAATGCTCCACCATCCTCTAACGTCACTGGATGGAATAGTACTACATAGTACTCTTCTTCTAACTTAACTCCCAAAATTTCTTCTAGTTCATTCCGTGTTAGAAAATCTTGCTTTATTACATTTTCTACACCCATAGCTCCAATATTATGTACGTTATGTTCTTCCTCACCAAGTTGTATTACTCTATTTTTAAATTCCTCACTAGCTACCAAATGCAAGTGACTCATCTTTGTTATCGCATGTCTAATTGATTCATCAAAGTTACCTAACGTTTTTTCTCCACCATGCAAGTGACATACTGGTATATTGTATATTAGTGCTACATTCACTACTGGAAGCATTTCATATCTGTCTCCAAGTATAATAATTAAGTCATACTTAACTTCTCCAAATAACTCTGATAACCCGATTGTTAATATCGCTAGCGATCTGCTTACACATTTTTTTGATGTGTTTTCTAGATTTAATGGAATTTTTTTTACTATATTTAACCCGTCTTCTTCTATCTGTCTGTATGTATTCCCATACTTTTCTTCTAAATGCATGGCAGTAACTACTACATCAAGCTTTATATTTTGTTCTTTATTTAGTTTTAAAAGTAACGATCTCATTATTCCATATTCTGCTCGTGAACCAGTTACTACACATACATTTTTCATATATTTTACCTCTTACTCTTGATTTTTAAATTCACTATGTTTAATTAACATATCTTCTTCGAAGTCATATTCACTGACTTTTCCTAGAATATCATACCAATTCATTGGACTTATTCCATTTCCTGGACGTTTTGTTGTGATATTCTCCTCTGTAAATACTTCTCCTTTTTTTATAGCCTTCTTAGCTATTATTGATTTTCTTGCCACTATTTTATTCTTTATTTCAGCCTCTACTGGCTCTTTTTCATATTTCCCAAGTGACGTTTCTACTATTCTTATACCTTTTACCAGTCTTTCTAATATATCAGGTGTCGCACTAGCCTTATGGTCCGGACCTGGCATATCATTATCCAATGTAAAGTGTTTTTCTATTATTTCAGCTCCTAAAGTTGCTGCCGCTATCGGTACTTCATATCCGATACTATGATCTGAATATCCTATTTTTTGATTTGGAAATTCTTTTTTTAATGTTGCGATGACATTTAGATTTAAATCTGGATATTTTGTTGGATACTCTGTAGTACAATGTAAGATTGAAATGTCCTTTGTCCCATTATCTTCTAATATTTTTACTGTTGCATGTATCTCTTCTAAAGTCGCCATACCTGTTGATAGGATTACTTTTTTATTTTGTTTTCCTATTTTTTCTAAGTATGGTAGATTTGTAATTTCTCCTGACGGTATTTTATATACTAGCATATCAGTACTGATTAGAAAATCTAGTGATTCTTCATCAAATGGTGTAGAAAATACATCTACTCCTTTTTCTAAGCAATAGTCTCTAAGCTCTAAATATTCTTCAAAACTAAGCTCTAGTCTTCTTGTCATCTCAAGTTGACTGTCTTCTGTTCCTGTTGTTTTCTTTTGATATTCTGCTTTGGGTGCATACTTAGATATTAATAAGTCTGCCTTAAATGTTTGAAATTTAACGGCATCTACTCCACATTCAACTGCAACATCAACCATTTTTTTCGCTAGATTAAAATCTCCATTGTGATTACATCCTATTTCCGCTATTATATATACCATTATTATCTCCTAACTTTTACTTTTTTTACTAACTCTTCTACATCTTCTCTATAGTATAAAATTAATACTACAAATACAACTAAACATCCGCTCCATCTTATTAGTAGGTCATCTATAAATATATTTGCGAATATACCATAAATACTTACTACTCCAGTAAAGAGTATATATTGTATAAAACTTATTTCATTATATCTATATTTTATTTTAGCTATCAAATGATGGAAAACTAATAATAATACATAAGAAGCTACTGTAGCTATCGCAGCTCCATATATACCACTTTTTGGAATTAATATATAGTTTAATATATAGTTTATACCTGCAGCTAAGAGTGTTCCTATTGGGATAAATTTTGTATTTTCATGATAAAATTGAATATTAACTGGAAAAGTATATAGGAATACTATAAAGCAACTTATCACGATTAACACCACAAAATCTCTACTACTCTTATAATCCGCACTACCCATTATTGAAACTAATTCTGGAAAGACAGATAAGAATCCTATTGTTAAAAATACACCTATTAATAGATATCTTTCCTTATATTTATTAATCAGATCAACATTTCCTTTTTTCTTTTCTTCAAAAAACCATGGAATCCATGCAGTATTCATACTCATTAACGCTATTGAAACTATACTTCCTAAGGAATACCCGAAACTATATATCGCAACTTCTTTGGCCGTCATATAGCTTCCTATCATTATCCTATCTAATTGACTTAGTAAGTTATGTCCTAGAATATGGAACACTAAGGGAAGTGATGTCATTAATATGAATCTAACATATATCTTATCTAGTATCACACTACTATTTTTATAAATAAATATTAAGAAAATTATACCTACAATTATCCCGGGTATTACTCCTCCTAGTATTCTAGCTAAAAAATCATTTTTTAGCGTGAATAGGAATAATAGTGATAATAACACATTACCAAATGACATAAAGAACGATAATATAAGTTGTTTTTTTGTTTCTTGTGTCTGAATATAATACTGTGATAAACTTCCTTGCAAATGACTGAAGTATCCTTGAATTAAGATAAATATTAATATTCCTGTAGAAAATCCTAGTATCTTTTCTAAATAAGTACTAAATATGAAACAAACTGTTGAAAATAATATAAAAAACATTGTCGCTACACTTGTACTCGTTGCTATATATTCTTTAAATCTATTTTCATATTTTATTTTCGCTATACTAAAGCTTCCTGTTATTTGAAGTCCAATGAATATAGAAAATATTCCAACCCAAGAACTATATAAATTATAGTTACCGAAGTCTTCTTGAATCATCACTCGTGTATAAATTGGAAGTGTTATAAAGCTTAGTCCTTGTATTAACAAATTACCTATCGTGTAAGCCAAACTAGAACTTAAAAGTTTATTCTTCTTCATTATAGTTCATCCTTGTTTATATTATATTTTTCTAATAATTCCCCATCATACTCTCTTGTGTTAAAATCAAAAAATATTTCTTTTTCTTTGCCACATGTTAGAAAGTTTATCGCAGTTGATGAGTGTGTTACTATTCTTTCAAATTTAACATTACTTACCATATCAATTAGCTCCATTGGTACGATCTGTGCAATTAGTTTTACTCCTTTAATATTTCCATATGTTATACTATCTCTTGGATGTGGTTTTAAATATACTTCATATCCCTTTGATGAATATTTATCGCATATTTTTTTATAAAATTCATATTGTTTATCATCACTATTCATAAGTTTATCTAAGCTGAGTGGTTGTGTTAAAATTAAAACTGAATTATCTTTTACTTCAGATAATTCTTCTACATCAAAGACTCTCAATATTAATTGTTTTCTCTCTTCACTTATATTATTAAATAAGTCTTTTCTTGGTACTTCTTTAAACTTATAATATCTTTCATCTTTGGGAACTAATGATATATCATTTACTTCTATTGATTGACAATATTTACTATTTCCTCTTGGTAATGGTATATCCTTCAAAATATAATTTAACAATATTTTAATGTTTACTTTTTCTTTTTTTACAAAAGAAAAATAATTATATCCATCTTCTATTAGATTATATACGATCTTGTATTGATGAAGAAATACACCAACTCTTGTGAAATCATTGAATACATATATAGTATTAAAATTTTTAAAATACTTAATTTCTTCAAACAACAACTTTCTAACTTTATTAGTTTTAAATGAAACCTTTTTAAATTTACTATATACAGTGTTTTTTCTTATATAAACCTGAGTTTGTGGGAAATACTCTTTTATATTTTCAATTATTCTGTCAGCATTTATGATATCATCAAAAACAACTATATCATTAGTATCTTCTGTATTTAACTTTATAAGTGACAGTAATAAATGATAATTTGTATGGCATATATATACATTTTTCACTAAAATAACCTCTTTTGTATAAATTTGGGAGCCCATCTTGCTATTATTTCCAACAATGTCATTTTCATTTTTTCTTTCTTAGCAAGTGATTCCCAAATATCATTTTTTGTAATTTTATATTTCTCTAAAAGCTCTTTATTTTTATCAACATTAAATTTATGTATACTTAATAAAACTCTCTCTTTTAATAATTTATTACAAAAATAATATCGATCTATTTTTGTATCGTACCCATTACTTTCTAAAATATTTATTCTCTCCTCAAACATTTCCAACACATCTAAATTAGATAGACTATAACCTGAACGCAGAATACTTCCTTCCCTTATTCTATAAGCATATAAAGCTATGTTTGTATAGACTATCTTTTTACTATTTAAATACAATTTATAGGTAGTAAATGCATCCTCATATTTTTTCCCTAATGGATATCTAATATTGTTAAACAGGTTTTTCTTATATAACTTGCCTTGTGCACTTTGTAATATACCAATAAAATCATTTTCCTTGCTATACATTTTTTCTAATACTTCTCTTCTAGAAAAAATACTAACACTACCATCATTATTTATTATATCTTTTCTCTTTCCATTTATCATATGATAGGAGTTGACTATAGATATATCAGCTTCGTTATCAATTAGCGATTTCATTAAATACTCAATATAATTTTCTTCAATATAATCATCAGAATCAATAAAAGTAAAGTATTCTCCTTTAGCTTCATCTATTGCACGATTCCTCGCTGAAGATAATCCACCATTCTCTTTTGTAAAAATAGTTATTCTGCTGTCCCTTTGAGAAAAGTCTTGGAGTATAGCTAGACTATTATCCGTACTTCCATCATCCACTATCAATATTTCTAAATTAGTGTATGTTTGTGATAATATTGAATTAATACACTCTTCAAGATAATCTTCCACATTATACACAGGTACTATCACACTTATTAGAGTTTGATCGTTTCCTACCATGTTTACTATTTTCCTCCTTTGATTTTAATTTAATAATTATAATTTTTTTTGTAACTTTTTATAAATATAAACATATATTCTTGGGTTAATTCTCATCAAGAGAAATCCTAAAAATTGTCTTTTCGTTAAAAATCTATATGCACTTTTTAATCTATATTGTTTAATACTGCTTAATAATTTGTTCTTTTCTTTTGCATACTCGATCTCTGCACCTGCTAAATACATATATTCAAGAACTTTACAAATTTCATGTATCTCGTGAGCTTTTGCATAACAAAACATTTCGCTATTTCCCTTATTATCTTCTACTATTTTCTTCGATAATTCTATAGTATCAAAGAACCTATCATTAAATCTATTAGTCATTGCCGATTCTTCACGTACAATATACATATATTTACTATCTGTAGTATCTATAGCAATTTTTTGTGCTTTCTTCAATACTTGATACTGAAAATACATATCTTCACCAACAGAATATCCTTCTGGAAACCTAAGTTCTTCTATAATCTCTTTTCTAAATAGTTTATCACATACACTATTAACAAAGATATTCCCTGATAAATAATTCTGTAGAATGAAGTCTGTTCCTTTTAAAACCGTTTTTTGTTTTTTTCTTTTTTTATATTCAATACCCTCTCTAACAAATGAAAAATCTACTAAAGATATATCAGCTTCTTTTTCCTTTATTAATCTATATAAAACTTCATACATATCAGGTTTTACTTGATCATCTGCATCGAAAAATGCAATATACTCTCCTGAAGCTACATCTAGTCCAGTATTTCTAGCGGCAGATACACCTTTATTTTCTTGCTTTATAATTTTTATATTTTTATATTTTTCAGAAAATTTCTTCCCTATCTCATAACTTTTATCTATAGATCCATCATCCACTAAGATTATCTCTAAGTTTTCAAAGATTGTTTGAGATATTATAGATTTAATACTATCTTCTAAATAATCTTCTACATTATAAACTGGTATTATTATTGATATTTTTTCTAACATTCTTTCTTATTCACTTTCTAAAGAATTATACAAAATTTTAATTAATATTAAACATATAGGTGATATGAAAATATTATGGAATGTTCCTATTATAAATAATATAAATACACATATTTTTTTTTCATTACTCAACTTAATACTACTATTTATTATGATATGTATAATAAATAGTAATATTATACCTAAAATTCCATATTCCACTATCCACATAACTATATCCTGATGTAATGGATAATAGTCTTGTGGTAATCCTAATATTCTAGGTGTTTCGTAAGTTGCATATCCTCCGCCCTTACCTATTAATAACATCTTAGTATTTTCCGTAAGCTCGCTAAAGAAGTACTCTAAAACAGAAGTTCTAGCTTGTGTACTGTATTCAGATCCCTCTCGTATTTCAAATGTACTTAATGTTTTTAAATTAAATAGTAAAAAGGTTATCAATGGAATTCCTATTCCCATAAATAATGAAACTTTAGAAAATCTACTTTTTTTCATATAAATTTTCAAAAGAAAATACAAGAAAAACAAAATTGAACATATCAATGTAGACCTACTCCCAGTAAAATATATAGTAATTATAGCTAATAAACTAATTAATAAATTCCTTCCTATACCTTTACTAAACAGTACATAAATCATAGCAATTAGAAGAATATATGAGAAAATTGTTGGTGATGTATTAAGAAAACCCGTAACTCTATCTTCACCCTCAACTTTTTGAACTACTCCCATAATAAAGCCAATAAATATAATACAACTAAAAAAAAACTTTTCCTTATATATTTCTATATCTTTTATTAAATATAATATAAAAATCATCATCATATAAACAAATGAATTGTCCCCAGAATATTTCCATAAGAAAATATATACTCCTATAGATAGTACCACTGAGATATCTATTAAATTCATCAATGTTCCCCTATAAAAACGATATATTATCCCAAAAATGAATAGGATACCTATAATAATTCTATTCATTGATCCTGTGATATCCTCTTTTGGCATATATACTTTTTCTAATAATATAAAAATAAATATCAGAGAAAAGAAAAAACCAACTACCGATTGCTTATTTATCTTTAACATAAAATTCCTTTCCAAAATTATTTATTATTAGTTTTTCTAAATTTCGATTAAACTCCCTATTATTACTTTCTAATTTTATATTCACTTGTTCAATATTTAAAACATCTCTTAATTTCTTAATATCTTCAACTACAAGTATTGGATATTTTTCACTAACCCTCTTACAAAATTCTAATTGATGATCATTTACGTGTTCATCATATTTTTTTTGTCTAGGTACTACTATAGGAATTTTCCCTTTAGCTAAGACGCTCATAAATGTTGATGGTCCTCCGTGTGTTATAACTATTCTTGCATCAGCTATAAGTGACTCCATCTCAGTATAACCTAGAAAACTACTATTTTTAAAATGCTCTGATTCATAATCAGAATATCCACTTTGTACTATAACTTCATCAGCTATAATACCACATTCTACTAAACTATCTATTTCTTTTAATAGTCTATTAAAATTCTGCTCATGAGTCCCTACTGTAACAAAGATCATTAGAATATTCCTCCTAAATTAATAGCCTTTGGATAAACTTTTTTCATTTCTTCCCACTGCACTATAAAAATATCTGTAACAGGATAAACTAATTTACCTGTCATAGTTGGTTTGTCTATCCTATCAAATACCTCAATAAATATAGTCTTCGCTCCAAATATTTTACCAATATAAAAAAATGGAACAGCTACTCCTGCACCAGAAGAAATAATCAACTTAGGCTTTTCTTTCCTTATTATTTTTATTGCTAGAAATGTATTTTTTATCAAGTTTTTTATATTTCTATTTGTAGGAAAATAGCACTCATACATTTTCTCATCTTCTAAAATACTTTTGGCATCGTCTTTACCAAACGTCACCCAAAATCTTTCTTTTTCTTCCCAAAAAGGTTTTAACAAATATAGATGTGTTAAATGCCCTCCACTTGATCCAACTAAACATACTTTTTCTGATTCCACTATCTTTTCACTTCCATTTTATTAATTTTTATGATAATATAATCATATTCACTTATATTAGTCTGTGTTTTAGTTTGTCGACGAAACACAGTCTTTTTTTATTTGAACAAGGAGTGGTTTTATATACTTGTATAGCCACTCCCTATTTTTACCTTATTACTTACTTCCCTCTCTTTTTAAGACAACCATTATAGTTTTAATTATAATTTTTATGTCTAGTCTTAGCGACCAATTTTCAATATATTTCATATCTAGTTTAACTACTTCTTCAAAATCGAGTATGTTGCTTCTTCCACTAACCTGCCACATTCCTGTAATACCAGGTTTTACCTGCATACGTTTAAAATGATGAAGGTCATACTGAGTATATTCATCAACTGTCGGAGGGCGTGTTCCTACTACACTCATATCTCCTTTAAGCACATTGATAAATTGTGGAAGTTCATCTAATGACCAATCTCTTAGCTTCTGTCCAAATGGGAAGACCCTAGGATCATTATCCATTTTAAACATTAGAGTTGTCTCTAACTCATTTTGGCTTAGAAGTTTTGCTTTTCTTTCTTCAGCGTCCATATACATACTTCTAAACTTGTATATTTTAAACTTCTTACCATTTTGCCCTATTCTAGTTTGAGTGAAAATAAGTGGGCCTGGTCCTTGCATTTTTACTATTGGTAATATGATTATCCCTACAAGTATCGTAAGTAATATTCCAACTATTGAGATAACGATATCCATAACCCTCTTCAGAATTACCTGACGAAGTGTTGCTATTTTTATCGCTGATGTTAGGTAAATATTATCACCTTGGAAAGTTACCGCAGTATTCGCTCCAACCTCTTTTATTATCGGTGTAATATTGATTTTTGTCGGAATACCAAGCACTTCGAAAATCTTAAAGATTTCTACCAAATCTGTTTGAGACGATAAGTTGGCATATATTTCGTCAACTCTATGATGAGATAAAAAATCTCTAATCTCGAAAATATTGTGTACAACCGGTTTAGCGTTATATATATATTCATCTGAATTATTCGCGTACGCTAGTACTTGATAGTTACTAGGTAATTCACCTATTGTGTCTAAATCACAAAAATCAGACAATATAATAATATTACGACTATCATCACGATAGCGGTTATTTATTCTTTTAGAAATAGTTCTTACACAATAAATAAAAATAAATGCTAGAACTAAATAAATAATCAGTTCCATACTTTTTACTATATCAAAGAAGTCTTTGCGATTAAATATTACTAAAACTAATGTGAATAATGAAACTACTTTTAGTACATAGATAGATGTTGCCTTAAGCTCTTTAAGATACCCTCTTTCTGATATTGTCCAGTATTCTTCTGACATGAGTGCCACAAGAATACCGATAACATTCATAGCTATGAAAAAATATAAGTTATCTTTTGATTTTGATTGAAAATCAAAAGTAAAAATGTAAGCTAAAGATAAGGCTATTAAATCAGTCACCAAGAACAGAAACTTATTATTTCTTCTAATATAATACATCTTGTTCTCCTCTTAACTAAAAAATTTATTTTTTATCTTTATTTCCTTTTATTCCATAGCTACCGTAGTGACCGTAGTAACCACCATAACCAAGTTCGTTTGAGTTAACTTTGTTTAAGATTACACCTAGGAATTCTGCTCCACCTTTTTCAAGTTGTTCCTTGGCTTTTTCTATGCTTTTCTTCTTAACGCGATTCGCTTCTACTAGCAGCACTACTCCATCAGTCTTAGGTGCTACGATAGCTGCATCTATTACCTGGCCAACCGGTGGTGTATCGATAATCACATAATCATAATACTCTCTGAATACTTCGATCATAATGTTGAAGTTTTTGTTTTGTAATAATCCTGTTGGGTTCGGTGGTACTTGACCAGCTGGGATAACATTAAGGTGCTCTACGTCAGTTTCATAAATAACATCCTCGATCGGAGAAACTCCAGATAAATAATTAGTTAATCCACTTATCTTATGTTTAAATTTGAAACGACCTGCCATAACAGATTTACGTGTATCCGCATCTACTAAAATAGTTTTAAGACCTAATTTCGCTAATGAAATAGCTAGGTTAGTCGATACTGTACTTTTCCCTTCATTTTCTGAAGTCGATGTTATCGCGATTACTTTTTTATCTTTTCCTAAAAATTGGATATTCGTACGTAAGGCGTTGTAATACTCTTCATTCTTAGGATCAACTATTTTTTGGTTTGTTAGTAAATTAATTTGTGCCATGTATTTTCACCTTATCTCTTTCCTGTTTTTGTATCTGGAACTACACCTAAAAGCACAAGTCCCATTGTTTCTTCGATATCTTCTGCTCTCTTAACTCTATCATCTAATAGTTCGAATAATACTACTCCCGCTACAGCTAAGATAAGCCCTAAGGCAGTTGCTAAAATTCCATTTTTAGGAATATTGGGTGAACTTGGAGAAGTAGCTGCTTTTGCCTCTTCTAATGTTGTTACATCATCAATTTTCGTTACTTCTTTGATTTGATCAGCTGATACCTCTTTTACAGTATTCGCTAAGTCACTCGCAATTTGTGGGTCTTTATCTTGAACAGTGATTGAGATAATACGTGTATCTTTCGGTGCATCTACACTAACTTTCTTCGCTAGTTCTTTTGCAGTGATTCCTGTTCCACTTTTTTCTGCTGAATCTTCCATAACCTTGTTAGAAAGAATAATTTCTTTATAGTCTTTTACTAATAGTGAACCTAATTGAACGTCTTGTGTTGTTATTGCTTTATCATCTTTCTTTTGGTTAACTACGTATACCTTCGTCGTAGATGAATATTGTGGCGTTACTAAGAAAATACTATATGCAAGTGATGCTGCTGTAAACAGTAATGTTACTAATACTATTAGTACTTTCTTTTCCCAAATTCTTCTTAACAGTAGCATAATATCTAACTGTATTAAATCTTTTTCTTGATTATCCATTATAATTATTTATCCTCTCTTTATATTATTTTATTCATTAATAGTTTTTCTTGATTTTTTTCAAATAATTCATAAGCTATTGTCGGTCCGTATTTCTTCTCGATAATGTCATACGCTTCTTTCATATATGTTCTTCGAGAATCCATATTATGCATATCACTTGCGATGAAGTGAACTAATTCTTCATCTAAGTATTTTTTAGCACGTTTTTTGTAGTGTTTGTGTTTATCGCCGATAAGTTTCGGTTTTAGAACACTAGCTGCATTAACTTGGATGTAAGCACCCATGTTAATTAACTCTTGAACACCTTTTTCATCTACATCATTATATCTTTCAACATGTGCTACTACTGGAGTTAATCCAAGTAATATAATCTTGTTTAGTGCTCTGTGGATTTCTTTATAACGCATTTCATAAGGAAACTCTACAAGTACGTAGTCCGTCTCCGCTAATCTTGGGTATACTCCACTTTCGATTTTTTCGATTTCCCCTTCTTTGTAGTAGACTTCGCTCCCTAAGTATACTCTTAGGTCTTCAGCTACTTCAGCAGCGATTTCTTCTACTCGTTTGAAGTTTTCTTTAATTATTTCTATGTCTGTTTCGAACATTCCGCGTCTTCTGTGAGGTGTTGCAATGATTGTTCTAACACCTTGTCTATAGCTTTCTTCTAGTAAATCACGCGTATCTTTTTCAGTTTTTGCACCGTCATCCACTCCGAAGACTACATGGGAATGTATGTCTATCATTCTAATTCCGTCTCTCATCTACTTACCTTCCAATACTTCTTTAATATTTTCTGTAACTTCTGTTAAACTTTGTTCATCGATTTGTGTCATATATAATCTAGCTCCAGGCATTGCATATGAAGGTAACCCCATACTTCCTGTTCCTGTTAATGCTTGTGACGTTACGTTATAATCTTTACCTGCGCTAAGCTGCTCATTCGCAAGTCCTATAGCTGTCTCTATCGGCATATTTGTCTGAATTGATTCACTTAGTTCTTTAATAACACTTTGGTAATTTGATAAACCTTCTTTCGAAGTTATTTTCTTAATTATCGCTGCTATAACTTTTTCTTGGTTTTTACCGCGGTCATTATCTCCACCAGCAAGACCATATCTTTCACGGACGAATCCAAGAGCTTTCTCTGCATCTAAGTGAACTAGCCCTTGAGGAAAACTGTATTTACCATGAAGTGATGTGAACGCCTGATCATTATACACATCTACCCCTCCAACTGTATCAATTAGTTTTAAGAATGATGTGAAGTTAAGTCTAGCGTAGTAATCTATTTTAATACCATATAGATTTTCTAGTGTATGGATTGAAGAATCCACTCCATAAAGACCTGCGTGTGTAAGTTTGTCATATTGGTTATTTCCACCATCGGCGATTTTCACATAAGAGTCACGTGGTGTTGTCGTTAATAAGATTTTTCCAGTTTTTTTGTTAACTGTCATAATAATATTAACGTCTGAACGACTGACACTTGATACCGGTCCATATGTATCGATACCACTTATGTACACGTTAAATGTGTCACCTGCATTTTGTTTTGCTTTAGCATTTACAGCTTTTGTTATTTTATATTCATAGATTTTTTTCGTTTTATCTCTGAAGTCTGCATGTTGACTAGTAATAAGATCTTCAAATGAACTGTTAAGAATCATCGCTTTACTAGTTCCCGCAGCTAATTCCTCATAAGCTGAGATGTAGTTTTTAGATTCTGTAAGATCTAGACTTTGTTTTTCTTTATCGCGAATTTCTTTCATCAACTTATTAATGTTTTCACCATCTGCAGATACTGGAGCCGCTACTGCTTCTCCTTTTAAGTCTGCAAGTTTTTCAGCTGCATCGTTTTTCATAACAACAACGCTCATAGTATACTCACTAACTGCTGCGTTACTATTTAAGTTATCGAATAAGCCGATTGCTGTTCTAAACTGCATGTAAGAAAATACTAAGGCAATATTCATAACAATCAACATTATCGCATTGAATATTCTCGCTTTTTTCTTAATTACGAGGAATATCGCAAGTATTATCGCTAAGATAATTACTCCGATTATTCCGTAGTTGATTCCTCTAAAATTTAGAAAGTCGTACTTCAACATCGTCCAGCTAACTAGACCTCCGAGTATAATAAGTAAAACGGTCAATATTCCATTGACGATTTCTAACGCTCCTATACCGGACTCTGATCTAGAGTTACGGCTATTTGAATTTCTGCTCATTTTTTTCCATCCTCTTTAATTTATAAAATTTACTAATACAGCTAAGGTTCAATGTTTCTTCGCTGTTCACTAATTCTCCATCAATTTGGAAGTATTCTTGGTTTGTTTTTATTGTTAGTTTATTTGTTTTTATGTGTTGTACCTTCTTTAGTTTGTTGTGTTGTTTTAAAAGCAGGCATAAATAATTGTAAATAAAGGTTGTTAAAGACATATCTTCCATGATCATAATGTGAAGTTTACCATCCTGACCTGTCGCATTCGGGGCAAACTTTATCCCGCCACCTTCATAAGGTTGAATCATCGCATTAAGCAAATATAGCTTATTAGTCTTGATTTCTCCATTATCCCATGAAATTTCCGCTTTATATTTTTTCAGCATTAAAATACCTATTACTCCCTGAAGAAGATAGATATACTTGCCTATATATTTCTTTAACTTTGAGCCATTAGCTCTTTTTATGATGTCAGCATTAAAACCGATATCAAATCCCGAAC
>CAUUCZ010000006.1:0-38288 GCA_963543895.1 uncultured Gemella sp.
GTGCTAAAGTGATCTGTATAGAATGTTAGTTTTCCATCACTGTAAGTACTTTGAACTTTCTCTAATTTATCACCATTTACATAGTATACTTCGAATGTTTCATTATCATTAGCAACTACGGTTACAGTAACTGCTCTAGTTTCCCCATTATTATTAATTACATTTCCTTTATCGTCAGTGAAGAATAAATCTAGAGTTTTTACTACATTTAGTTTCTCATCAAGATTTTTAACTAATTCCTTAACTTTCTCAACTTTTTGTTCATCAGAATTTTTAGCTACAAAGTTTATACCAGTAACATCTTTTTCTTTAAATTGAACTTTAACTTCTTCATCACCAGGTAGTTTAGCAACAAGAGTATCAGTTACATTCTTCTTATCATCTACTGAAGGTGTACTTGGTTTTTCAGAAGGAGATTCTTGAGGTTTCTCTGCTTTAGGCTGCTCAGGAGTTACCTGCGGTTTTTCCTCTGGTTTAGGTTGTTCAGAAGGCGTTGTTTGTGGTTTTTCCACTGGTTTTGGTTCTTCTTTCTTAACATCAGCCTCAACTGTCGTTACAAGTTCAACTAATTTATCGTCGATATTTGTAGCATTTTTTTCGAATAAAGTTTTAGTAATTCTATATTTATCTCCAGCTTTCATATCATTATCAGTAATTTCTAATTTTCTATCATCTTCATTAGAAACACTTGTTGAACTAAGTTCTTTAACTTCATTACCACGGATACGTTCTACCTTAGTAACAATATACCAGTTACGACCATAGTCATCACTCTTAAGTAATTCAGCCATAGGTTTAGTTTGTTTACTTAGGAATTCTTTATATTTCTCTAAACCTTGTAAGATACCTTCCCCACCATAAAACTCAGAGCGACCTCTATACCAGTGTAAAAGATTAAGGATTGTTAATTTTTCATCTTTTGGTTGAATTGTGATTTTATTGTCTTTTGCGACAACATTCAATTCGATAGCTTGTTTTTGAGGGTAATATCCTTGTGTTACTTCAGGTGAAATTCCTAATAGTTTTGTATCAGAATCATTATATGGTAATGTTGCTGGTAAATTGTTATTAGCAATATCAAGGATATGAAGACTACCATTTGCTTTAATTAATTCTAATGGTATATTACTAATTTGGTTATTTACTAATCTTACAGTTGCTTTATTTTTAGCTAGAGTTTTCCATAATTCATCAGATAAACTAGAAATATGGTTGTTATTTAATGCTAAAGTATTTAATTTAGTTAAATTAACTCCATTCTCTGGTAGTGATGTTAATTTATTATTAGCTGCATATAGCTGTGTTAAAGAAGTTAAATTAGCCACACTGTCAGGAAGTTTAGTAAGTTCATTGTCAGTTACAGATAAGAATGTTAAAACTGTATTATTTTTAAATAAATCATTTGGAAGTGAAATAATCTTATTATTTGATAAACTTACTGTTTTTAGTTTCTTATTGTTAGCAAATACATTTGCTGGTAATGTAGATAACCATGATTGACTGAATTCAACAGATTCTAATTCAGAGTTGTTTGCAAACAAGTTTTCTGGGATATTACCTAAGTTGTTAGAAGATAAGTTCACAGTTTTTAATTTTTTGTTATTAGCGAATAGGTTTTCTGGTAATTTAGTAACACCATTTCCTCCTAAGTTAATACGTTCAATATTAACTGCATTTTTGAATAAATCTTCAGGTAATTCACCGAAGTTATTACTGTCAGACGAGAATGATTTAACACCAGGTCCCATGTGTTTCAGTAATTCAAGATTGTAAATAGCACCTTTATCAACTTTTCCATCAATTTCTAATGATCCAATATTAATATCACCAGTGAAGTTCTTTAATTCATCTTCAGTTACTTTACCGTCTTTGTTAGTATCTACCCCATTGGCGATTAATTTTTTCTGAAGAAGATCATCACTTTTCTTACGTTCTTCATTATTTTTCTCTACTAACTCAAATCCATTCCATCCTTTTTTAATTTCAGGTTTGAATTTTAGTCTAACTGTAGTATATTTATCAAAGTTTCCTTTATCGCTTTCTAAAGAGCCCATATAAGAAACTATAACACCACCTAAATGTACTTGGTCTAAATCTTCTACAGGAAGAGTAAATAACGCTCTGTCGTATTGTCCCGCTGAGTTCTTCTCACCAAAGTTTTCTTTCACACCTGATTCCCATTTACCTTTGTTTTGGATGGCAAAATCATATAAACCATGAGCAAATAATGTATTTAACATTGTAATACTCATTTTTCCATCTTTAACTACTAATTTTACATTTTTGTCAAAGAATCCTTCTAACATTGAAGTACCTTGTCTTCCATCTGCATATAATGCGTTAAATCCTAGAGTATATTCACCATCTTCTAATTTATCAGTAAGAGAATAAGTTTTCTCCTCTTGTTTTTCAGTATTTTTGTCTGTTGTAGGTTTTTCTTCAGCTACTTTGTTACCAGTAGTAAATGCTTTACTTTCACTACCGTCATTAGCTTTAAATACTATCGTATTATCTCCATCAAAGTTCCAAGCTTTAAATGCTTTAAGACTTTCTCCACCATCATCAAAAGTAACGATTTGTCCTTTCCAGTTTTTACTGAATAGATTTTTATTAAATGACTTACCATTTATAATTACTTCTTTAGTATTTTTTAAAATATCTTCTGCATTAAATCCATCAGTAAGTGTGATGTTCAATTCATCTGCATAGCTATTTTTCTCTACTTTAGAAACTAAATCTTTTTGAGCATATGATGCGCTAGGAGCTGGTGTATCTTGTTTTGGTTCTGTTGGCTTCGCCTCTTCTTTTTTATCAGTTGAAGCTGGGTATGAAATGATAGTTCCATCAACGAGTTTAACTTCTAGTTTATTGTCTGAATCTTTTAATGCTTTTACTAGGTCCTCATTAAAGATTCTAATTCCAAGATATTTAGATGTTTCTACTTTATCTTTAAATACATCTTTATTTACAGTTGTCCCATTTAGTGTCACACTAGCTATTTCTTCAACAAAATTATCATAAATAGATGTATCAGTTAACTCTAAAGTTAAGTGTTTTTCATCTTTCCAGTTTTTACCTTGATCTAATTTAGAAATAGTATATTTAGCGTTTGTAGCTGGTTTGTTAGAATCAGTAGAAGCATCTTTTGTAGGTGTTGAAGCTTCATTACTTGGTTCAACATAGCCAGTATCTTCATAAGTTGTTTTTGAACCATCCGTAAATGTGAATTCAATTTTGTGTTTATCTTGTTTTTTATAATGGTCAGTTATTGCTTTATCTACAGCAGTTACCTGTCCATCATATAGTTTATAAAATTTACTGTTAGTATTTTGGCTATCAAATCCAAAATCTTTTCCATCAACTGTAAGTTTTGATACTTTTGTCCAATAATTTTTATAAATGTCTGATCCTTCTAAAAAGAAAATTAAAGAATCACTGTCTATTTGTGGTTCTAAAATCTTTAAACCTTCATTTATTAATTTTGGCTTAGCAGTTGGATCTACATACCCTTTATCTTCATATACAGCTTTTGATCCATCTTTAAAAATAAATTCAATTTTGTGTTTGTTTTGTTTATTATAATGATCTTCTATGTCTTTATTATTAATATATACGGTAGAATCATATAATGTATAGTTTTTAGAAGTAGAAGATTCACTATTAAACCCAAAATCTTTTCCATCTATTAATACTTTATCAATTTTTTTCCAATACTTATTAAATATTGTATCTGATGTATCTTGAGCTTCGACAGTGAATTCTAAAGAGCCACTAGCACCAATTTCTGGTTCATAAATCTTTAATCCTGTGCTTTGTTGATCTTGTGCATATATTACATTAGTATCAAGATTTAATTTAGAATTATTAAAATCTACAGAAGCTATACTTAAACAAATAGGTACAGCCAATCCAATTATTAGTTTATTATTATATTTTTTGTTCATGATGTCCTCCATAAAAACAATGATAATCAATATCGATTAATGATAAACCTATTATACTACAACAGGATAAAAGTTACAAGTGAAAACGTTGAAAATAAAAAAAAATTAGAGGTGATTTCAATGAATTTAGCATGTAAAATGCTGAATTCATAGGAATAACCCCTAATAAATTTCGTTCATAAATTTGCCACAATGAAAAAATAATTAATATAAAAAATTAAAATCTTTTAGTGATTAAATTATAGTGAGTTTCAATATCTTCAGGATCTGTTGCATATCCTCTTAGATCATAGTATTCTCCATCTTTTTCCAAAACTGCTGTTGGATAAGATTCAATCCCTAAATTAAGTGTTTTTATAAAGTCTGGGTGAATAGGATTAAAATTTTTAAATGCTAATGTTAATTTTAAAGCAAGATCGTAACTATCCAACCCATATTTTTCACTTAATTCTACATATGTTTGTACATCACTAAGACTTTTTCCTTCAATAAAGAATTTACATTGCACGTCATATGCAAAGTGTAAAATTTGTGAATTAGGAATTAGCTCTTTTACCACATCCATAGCAATTGCAGGATGAATAGAGTTTAATATCATTTCACCTTCTTCAAGTACTTGATTATATTTTTCCCCAAATTCTACATTATACATTTCAGATATTTTTTTATTTCCTTCTTGGAAATATCCATATTCTTTGATTTTTTTACTATTATCACCAAAGAATAATCCACCAGAAATTATTTCAATTTCTACATCTGAATGATTCTCATAAAACTTAGTGAATATTTTATCAAATCCATAACACCAACCACAGTATGCATCCCAAAAGTATAAAATTTTCATTTAATTCTCCTTCTAATTTTAATTAAACTTCAAGTATTTTATTAATATTAGCAATACTTTCTTTTAAAAGTAAGTTTTCAACTTCAAATATTTTTTCCATTCTTATAAAACTTGATGATTTTTTCAAATCAACAGTTTTGTAATCTGGATTAAGTATTATAGTATTATTTACAAAATTAATTAACTCTAATTCTTTAAAAATCTGAATCATAATTTTTAAACTATCAACATTTGTTTTTAATGCTGTTAGTAATTTATCCAATTGTTGTGCCACGTTAATTTGTTTGTTATTTGTAGAAAGTATTAAATTAAATAATTTAATTAATCTATTTTTATCAATAAGATACAACTCAGATAAAACTTGTTTCTCTTCACATATCAAGAATACTTTTTTAGGATTTAACTTTATTATTTTGTCTAGATATTCTTTAGAAGTTGGTATATCTAATAAATAAATATATTCAAATTCCTTATCTTTTAAGCTATCTATATCCTTGTATTGATAGAAATTATTATCTTTATCATCTTTATGTTTAGAAAGTTTTAAACAATTGTTATCAATATTTTTAATATCATAGTTTATGAATCTCAAATCTTCGAATAAAAACTCTTTGATATTTATATCAATGATATGAGCTTGTAATTTTGTACGACCATTAAAGTTATTTTTATCTATATTACACAGTAAGTCAATAATATCATTTTTCTCAACTTTATCGAATGTTGCACTATCTTTAAAAGTAATGCAGTCTAAATTTCCAACTTCGTCTGCTATTGTTAATCTTAAATATTGTTTATCAGAACCAAAGTACGCTTTATTAAGAACCATAGCATTTTCTATTAGCACAGCAGGTTTTTCAAAATCCATGCCATATGGCTTTAGAGCTTCTAATGAAGTTAAAAATTGATAACTAATATCTTCTAATGAAGTGACAATATCAATGTTCTTGTTAGCTTTTAGATCATTATTTTGTTTAAACTCTTCAAACTCATTATCTAAAAATTCTTCAATTTTCTCAAAATTAGATTGTTCAAAAGAGAAGCCAGCTGCTAATGTATGACCACCGAAGGCTAAGAATAAATCTGATATTTTGTTCATTGCTACGTAGATATTAAAATCAAAAATACTTCTCGCAGACCCCTTAAGAATTCCTTCTTTTTCATTCATAATAAAAACTGGTTTTTGGTACTTTTCAACTATATTTGATGCTACGATACCTAGTACTCCTTCATGGTATTCACCAGAAACCATAATAATATTCTTTTGTTTTTTATCTGAATTTTCAATTTTACTAATTACATCTTTTACTATTTCTTCAGTAACTTGTTTTCGTTGAATATTATATTGTTCAATCTGTTCAGCTAAAGCTCTTGCTGTTACAGGATCTTCTGCCATTAGGAAAGTTAATCCTAATTTAGCACTATCCATTCTACCAATTGAATTTAATTTTGGTGCTATATAAAAACCTACAGTTTGTTCGTCAATTTTTGTATCTATACCTGATAATTCAAGTAGCATTTTAAGACCTATTCGAGGATCTTCATTTATTAATTCTAGTCCCTGTTTTACAAATATTCTATTTTCATCTGTAATTGAAACCATATCAGCTATTGTACCAATCGCAACTAAATCCAATAAGAAATCAGGGAAGATTTCTAATAAAGCATGCGCTAGTTTAAAAGCAACTCCTACTCCAGCTAATTTCTTGAATGGATAGTTACCTTCTGGATGTTCAGGATGAATTATTGCATACGCATTAGGTATAGTATCTTGAATTTTATGGTGGTCTGTTACAATCACATCACAACCTAATTCATTGGCTAAATCAACTTCTTCTACACCTGCAATTCCATTGTCGACAGTAATAATTAGAGTTATACCTGAATCAATAATCTTAGTAAAAGCTTCTTTGTTTGGTCCATATCCTTCTTCAAATCGATTCGGAATATAGGATGATACATTTGCCCCCATAGATATTAATGTCTCAACTAATAACACTGTTGATGTAATTCCATCAGCATCATAATCTCCATAGACCAGAATTTTCTCTTCATTTTCTATAGCTTCATTTATTCTATCTACGGCTTTTTGCATATCATGCATTAAAAATGGATCATAACCTTCTTCGTATTCATCCGAAAAATACTTTTTAACGGAAGTCATATCTGTAATATTTCTTGCATTTAATATTTTAGCAATATTTTTAGAAATACTATATGATTCTAATTCTTTAAGAAAATTTTCATCATAATTTGGATATATCCAGTTATATTTTATGCCCATTTTTTCACCTCTTTTCTTCAAAAGTTATCATTTATTCTTTTTTATCTTCTATTTTTTCTTTTGTAAATAGTAATTTTTCTGTTCTTTCGTATTTCTTAGCTAAACTTTTATACTTTTGATACCAGTAGAAGCTGGCAGCTAATATTCCCATAAAGAAACATACAAAGAATAAAATTGTTAAAGGTAATTTAACTGTAAAAAATATTAATGATACTGGTACTGAATTGTAGTTCATAATGAAAAATGTGATTATTGATACGAATACAATAACAATACCAAAAACTTTATAAGGTAATTTATTATCCATTATTCCACCTCTCTTACCATATTAGCAAATTGTTCTTCATTAATTACCTCAATTCCTAATTGCTCAGCTTTAGTAAGTTTAGAGCCTGCTTTCTCACCAGCAATTACAAGATCAGTTTTTGAAGTAACACTTCCTGTAACTTTTGCTCCATTTTTTTCTAAAAACTCTTTTGCTTCATTTCTTGTTAATTCAACAAGCTTACCAGTTAGAACGACTGTTTTCTCTGAGAAAATATTGTTAGTTTTAACCTCATTAATCTCATATTGAGGATTCATTCCAACACTAATTAAATCATTTATAAACTTAATATTATTATCATCTGATAAATAATCTAAAATTGATTCTGCTGTAATTTGACCAACATCATCAAGATTAATAAGTTCTTCTAATGTCGCTTTCATGAAATTAGAAAGATTCAAATATTTTTCTGCAAGAATTTTCCCTGCTTTTTTCCCTACATTTAAAATTCCAAGAGCATAGATAACTTTATCTAATGAACTTTCTTTTGATTTTTCTATTGCGTTTAATAGATTATCCACAGATTTTTCACCCATTCTTTCTAAAGCAATAAGTTTATCTCTATCCAATGAATATAAATCTATCGTATGGCTAATAATACCTTTATCATATAAAGTCGATACTACTTTGTCACCTAATCCCTCAATATTTAAAGCATCCCTTGAAGCAAAATGAATTATCCTTCTTATATTTTGCTCAGGACAATCTGGATTCTTACATCTAGTAAAAGGATCATTATCTTTCACGTAAGTTTTCTGATGACACGATGGGCAATTAGATGGCATTTGATATTTTGTTGTTCCCTCAGTTCTTAACTCTTTAACAACGCGAACTACCTTAGGAATAATTTCACCTGCTTTTTTAACTACTACCATATCCCCAATATGAATGTCAAGTTCATCTATTATATCTTTATTGTGTAAAGATGCTTTAGATACTGTAGAACCTGAAATTACTATTGGGTCTAGAATTGCAACAGGAGTAATTATACCTGTTCTACCTACACTGAGTTCTACATCTAGTAATTTAGTAGCTAGTTCTTCTTCAGGAAATTTATAAGCTGTAGCCCAGCGTGGGCTTTTTTGTGTAAACCCTACTTGTTCTTGAACTTTATATGAATTAACTTTAATTACAATACCATCAATGTCATATGGTAAATCTTGTTTGTGTTCTGACCAATAGTCAATATAGTCAATAACTTCATCAATACTTTTACAAAGTTTGAAGCTTGGGTTTACAGGAAGGTCATATTCCTTAGCTATATTTAATGCTTCTTCTTGTGAAGCAATATTATTATCTCCTACTATTGAATAAATAAAAGCCGATAACCTTCTTTTTGCTGTTATTTTAGAGTCAAGTTGTCTTAATGATCCTGCTGCTGCATTACGAGGATTAGCAAATAATACCTCGTTGTTTTGTTCACGCTCTTTATTTAGAATATTAAAAGATTTCTTTGGAAGATATACCTCTCCCCTAACCTCAAATGATCTTTTATCTTTTAATACTTTTGGAATTGAAAATATTGTTTTTATATTTTCAGTAACATCTTCTCCGACAGTTCCGTCTCCACGAGTAGCAGCATTAACCAATTTACCATTCTCATAGTTAATAGAAATTGCAAGACCATCTATTTTCAATTCACATATATACTCAACATTTTCACCTGGAACTAATTTGGATACTCTAGCATCAAAATCTCTTAAATCTTCAGTAGAGAATGTATTTGATAAACTTAACATCGGTATTTTATGAGTAATTTTCTCGAACTCATCAAGAACTATGTCCCCTACTCTTTGTGTAGGGGAATTTTCTAGTATTAATTCAGGATATTTTTCTTCTAATTTCTCTAATTGTTTATATAGAGTATCATACTCAGTATCACTTATTTGGGGATTATCTTCAACGTAATACTCATATGAATATTTATTTAGTAGTGAAACTAGTTTAAAAATTTCTTCTTGAATTTGTTTCATAATATATTAATCCTTTCTAGTCAGATTAGCATACTCAATTAATAAAGTTTTTACACCAACCTCACTAAATTCAACTTTTACACTATCCGTAGATATGTCTAAGACCCTACCTTCTCCAAATTTCTTATGAAGCACAGTGTTACCTACATCATAATTTGTACTAACTGAAGACTTTGGTTTCTCTGAAATTTTAATTTTTGGACTTAGTTTGCTAATAAACTTATTAGCTTGGTCCATATTGGAATCAGTATTTTCAAAACTTCCTCCAAATGATGATTCAAAATGCATTAGTTTGTTAGGAACTTCATCTAAGAACCTAGAACGTTTATTCATTTTAATAGAACCAAATTGCATTCGCCTATTTGCATAAGACATAAATAACCTTTCTTTAGCACGAGTAATAGCAACATAGGCTAATCGACGCTCTTCTTCCATCTTATTTTTTTCATCAGCACTACTCTCAGCATCTCTAATAGATGGGAATAAATTCTCCTCTAATCCCATTATAAAGATTACTTTATACTCTAATCCTTTTGAAGCGTGAACAGTCGATAGTACAACTGCATCTTCTTGGTTCTCATCATCAGAATCAGAAGTTAATGACATTTCCGAAATGAAATCAATAAGGCTATCATTCATACTAGAGAATTGTTTAGCAGAAGATACTAACTCAGAAATATTTTCTATTCTACTTTCTGCATAAGGATCACTAGATTCTTTTAACATACTTTCATAACCTGAATCTTTATAAATCCCTATAATTAACTCATCTATTGAGTACTTTTCTACTTCTGAATATTTTTCTATTAGATTAGTTAGCAATTTGATATTAGTTACTATTTTTTTTGAAACTCCTATTGCTTCGATATTCTTTAAAGCATCGAATAAAGATATACTATATTGCTCTGCATACTTATCAATTTTATCCATTGAACTAGCACCAACACCTCTTTTTGGTACATTAATAATTCTTCTTAAGCTAAATTCATCAGCTCTATTAACGATAACGTTTAAATATGCAAGTAAATCACGTACCTCTTGACGTTGTAAGAATTTTAGGGAACCAATTAATTTATACGGTATTCCGAAAGATAAACATGAATTCTCCATTTGACGTGATAGGTAGTTAGCGCGATATAAGATTGCAATATCTTTATAATCTATACCTTCTTTTTTCAATTCAAGTATTTTTTTAGCAATATCATCTGCTTCATCTTTATCATTAGAAGCAGCATAAACAGATATTTTGCCTCCACCTTTATTTTCAGACCATAGCGCTTTTTCTTTTCTATCAGTATTATTTTTAATTACCGCATTAGCAGCATCAAGAATTGTTGAATTAGAACGGTAGTTCTGATCAAGGAATATAAGTTCAACATCATCAAAATCTTTTTCAAAATTTATTATGTTATCACTACATGCACCACGCCAGCTATAAATACTTTGATCATCATCTCCAACAACACATACATTTTTATGAACTGCTGATAACATTTTAATTAATCTATATTGAATAACGTTTGTGTCTTGATATTCATCAACATGAATATATTGAAATTGATTTTGGTAAATTGCTAAAACTTCAGGAAATTTTTTAAATAAAACGATCGTTTTAAGCATTAAATCGTCAAAGTCTAAAACACTATTTTTCTTTAAATAACTTTGGTAGTGTGCATAAATTTCTGCTACATTTTTCATAAATCCAAAACGAGATTGTTCTCTCATTTTTTTCACAGAAATTAAACTATTCTTTGCATTTGAAATAATTTTTAATACGTTAGCTGGTTGATATGCATCTTCTGATAAGTCTAAAGTTCTAACAATATTTTTTATAATACTTTTTTGCTCACTTGTATCAAGGATTGTAAAGTTTTTATTATATCCTAAAAGTTCTATGTGTTGACGTAAAATTCTTACACACATAGAGTGGAATGTATTTATCCAAATATATTTTGAAGTTTCACCAACTAGAGCATATATTCTTTCTTTCATTTCCTTGGCAGCTTTATTCGTAAATGTAATAGCCAAGATATTATTTTCTATTATATTTTTTTCAGAAATTAAATAAGCTATTCTATTTGTTAAAACACGAGTTTTACCACTACCTGCTCCAGCTATAACCATTACAGCACCTTCTGTTTTTAATATAGCTTTTAGCTGATTATCGTTCATATTTTGTACTAAATTCACTATTATTTCTCCTATCCATTCTCTAATAATATTTTATCATATTTTCAAAATAAAAGGGAGTGACTCAAAAATCGTGATTTCAGAGAAATCGATTTTGTCGAGTCACCCCCGCAAAGTTTATTTGATATCTAAAAACTTTTACAAAGCGAGTTTAGATATCAATAAACCACTGCGTCTATGAGTTCTCATATAAACTTTTTTTAAAAATTTATGACTTTTGGGGCATCCCCTTTTATTTTTATTTACTATGTATTTAGATTATAAGAATATTGCTATAGCTGAAATAAATCCACTAGCTAATATAATAAAAATCATTAACCATAATACAATTTTAAATAATTTTTTATTCATATATTACTATTCAACCTCACCTAAAGTTTCTATCCCTAAATCAAGCTCATCAATATTATCATTTGCTTCTTCTTCATCTACTGAGTTATTCTTTTTCCCAGTTTTACTCATAATTTCATCCCTTACTAGGCCGTAAATTTCATTGTAAAGTTCTTCATTTTCTTCGAATACTTTTTTAACATTTTCACGTCCTTGCCCTAATCGTTCTCCATTATATGAGAACCATGATCCAGATTTGTTAATAATATCTAAATCAACTGCAAAATCAAGAGTTTCTCCGATTTTTGAGATTCCTTCACCGAACATAATGTCTACTTCAGCAACTTTGAATGGTGGAGCAACTTTATTTTTTACAATTTTAATCTTAGTTCTATTACCTAAAATTTCACTATCAGCACCTTTAATTGCTTCTCCTTTACGTACATCAATACGTACAGTTGAGTAGAATTTTAATGCACGTCCACCTGTTGTAACTTCAGGACTACCAAACATAACTCCAACTTTTTCACGAAGTTGGTTAATAAATAGTGCAATAGTATTAGCTTTATTTATTTGACCAGTTAATTTACGAAGAGCTTGTGACATAAGTCTAGCCTGTAAACCAATATGGTTTGCTCCCATTACTCCATCAATTTCAGCTTTTGGTACTAATGCAGCTACTGAGTCAATTACAATTATATCAATCGCACCAGATAAAATAAGTTTTTCAGCGATATCAAGTGCTTGTTCACCACTGTCAGGTTGTGATAAGAAGAATTTACCAGGAGTAAAATCAACTCCTAACGCCCTAGCATATTCAATATCTAAGGCATTTTCAGCATCTATAAATGCTGCAATTCCTCCAGTTTTTTGTACTTCTGCAATTGCGTGAAGTGCGATTGTTGTTTTACCTGATGACTCAGGACCATATACTTCAACAATACGTCCTTTTGGATATCCTCCTATACCTAAAGCTGAATCAATTGCTAATGATCCAGAAGATACTGCTTCTACTTTAATTGGATTTTCTGATGAAATATCCATAATAGCACCTTTACCGTATTCTTTTTCTATAACTTTAATAGCTTCATTAATAGCGGCTTGACGTGCTTTTAAATCGTCTTTTTCAATATGTGTAACTTGTTTGTCTTTTGCTTTCTTTGCCATTGTTTTTCCTTTCTACTTAGTCTCCAATAACAGTAGTTAATGTACCAATTCCTTCAACAGTAATTTTTATTTCATCACCTGGTTGTAAGAATCTTGGTGGTTGTTGAGCAGAACCTACTCCTGCAGGTGTTCCAGTAGCAATAATATCCCCAGCTTCTAAAGGAACTACTTTACTAATTTCAGCAAGAACATCATCAATTCTAAATAGCATTTCAGATGTCATAGCATTTTGTTTAATTTCTCCGTTTACTTTCGTAACAATACTCATAGATTCAGGTGAACTTACTTCATCTTTAGTAACAAGGTAAGGTCCGACTGGGGCTGATTTTTCTAATGATTTTCCTAAGAAAAATTGTCCATGTTTATATTGTAAGTCTGTAGCTGTTATATCATTCATAATTGTGTATCCGAAAATATAATCTAAAACTAGAGGTCTTAGTATGTTTTTTCCTGGTTTTGCTATTACTACAGCTAGCTCTCCTCCGAAATCTAAACTATCTGTAATATCTTTATGAGATGGCACTACTTCATTATTTCCAGCTAAAGCTGTTGTAGCTTTCGTAAAGATAAGAACATCTTTAGGAGTTTTTGCCAACTCATCACCAAGTTCATTAACATGAGCTTCATAGTTGTGACCAACACAAAGAATGTTTTTTGGTGTTCTTGTAATAGGCGAACGCCAAATTATTTTATCAAATGGTACTTTATAGTTATCAGCATTACTACTTTCTTCAACTAATTTTAGTACTTTTCTAACTTTTTCTATAAATGAAACACCATATATTTCAATTGCTTCTCTTAACGATTGCGGAATAGTTTCATTATTATCAAAATCTTCAAGTACTTTAATTAAGTCCCATGCACTTTCTTCACGTTTTACTTTTACTCCATATAATTCTTTATCGTTGTAACTGAATGATAAAAATTTCATAGTTGCCTCCTCGACTTTTATAATTTCTTTAGGTTATTATACCATACTTTTAAGAATATTACTATAGAATAATTCAAAAAAATTAAGTTATCCGTATATTTAATTCGATTAAAATATGGATAACTTAATAATTTATAATTTTTTCTTTAAATTTTTTATTACATCTTTAGGAATCCCTAGTTTTAAGAGCTTTTCATCTGGTGCACTCTTAATCTCTTCTAATGAAGAAAATGATTTAAGTAATAGATTCTTTCTAACTTTTCCAATTCCTTGTATATTATCAAGACTAGATTTATACATATTTTTATTCTTTGTCGCTCTGTGATAAGTTATAGCAAATCTGTGTACTTCATCTTGTATTTGTTTTAAGAATAAATATTCTGCTGAAGTTTTTGGAAACTCTATAATCTCATAATCATCAGTAATTATGTACTCAGTAATATGTTTGTCATTTTTCGCTAATCCAATAATTTTAATTTGTTTTAAACCAAGAGTATTATGAACCACATCAATGGCTACATTAAGATGATTCTTTCCACCATCGACTATTAATAATTCGGTATTAGTCTTCCTATCTTTATAATTCCTATAAAGTACTTCTTTCATAGTTTGAACATCATTAATTCCGATAGATTCATCAATTTTGAATTTTCTATAATTGTAAGTATTCTTTTTCCCATTAGTGAAATTTACTTTTACAGAAACTGCATCTACTCCCATTATATTAGAATTGTCAAAGGCATCAATGCTATTGATAGAATTTACCCCTAATTTTTCAGCGATATTATTAAGTGTAACTTGTAATTTTCTTTCTTTAAGTTCTTCAATAGCAAGATTATTGTTTAAGTAATAAGTTGCATTTTCTTTAACTGTATCTAGTATTTTTCTATGATTACCTCTTTTAGGAATTATAACTTTACAGTCCACTACATCAGAAAGGAGATTACCATCAACTTCATCAATATATATTTCTTTCGGAAGTTTGTTTAGAGCGTAATATTGTAACAAGTAAGAATATAAAATCTCCTCCGGCGTATCGTACAAATTAAAGTATTCTACCTTACGTTCTATAATATTTCCTAATCTAGATAAAAATATTTGGATGCATATATAATCATTATTAAAAGTAAAACCAATATAATCCCTATCTACATTAGTAGTATCTGCAACTACTTGATTTTGAACTGAAACTTCTATAGATTTAATATAACTATGGACTTGCCCAGCAGCTTCAAACTCTAAATTTTTAATATGTTCTTGCATTTTATTTTTTAAATCTGATAATATTTCTTTTGTATTTCCTGTTAAGAAAGATTTGATTTTAGAAATCTGCGACTTATAATCATCTGAAGTAATTCTCTTAGCACAAGGACCTATGCACTCTCCAATCTGATAATACATACATGGTCTTTTTTCTACTGGATTACATTTCCTTAATGGATATATTTTATCTAATATTTTCTTAACCTCTGTAGCTGATTTTATATCAACGTATGGGCCAAAATATATATTTTTATTATTTTTTTTATATTTTCTAGTCATCAGCAATCTAGGGTGTTCTTCTTTTGTAATCATTAAGTACGGATAACTTTTATCGTCTTTTAAACGAATATTAAAATATGGTCGATATTTCTTTATTAAATTATTCTCTAATAATAATGCTTCTTTTTCTGAGTTAACAATTATATATTCAAGATCTTCTATTTTTGATACTAAAGTCTGCGTTTTTTTATTATGAGTACCTGTAAAATAACTTTTTACTCTGTTTTTAAGATTTTTAGCTTTACCTACATAAATAATTTCTCCAATATTATCTTTATATAAATAACATCCAGGATTATCAGGAAGTAATTCTAGTTTTTTTTGTAATGTTAAATTCATATTAATCACCATATAATAAATTTATAACTTTTGTAAAAAAGCACAGTTGAAATAGATATCTCCCCTGTGCTTTTATAATCACTAATTAGTTACTGTTGTTATTTCTATTATTACTAGTAGAACTATTTCTTGTTGTATTATTTCTAGAAGTTCTATCATTATTTGATCTAGAATCTACACTTGAATCGTCGTCTGTTTCTTCACGTGAAGAGTTTCTCTCTTTTCCTTTAGAAATCACTATCTCTAAAGATTCATCACTTGGAACTATATTTGATCCAGTTCTAATACTTTGTGAGATAACAGTTCCAACTTCTTTGTCTGAATATTCTTCTTTATAAGTAACATTCTTAAATCCGTATGAAGCAATCGTACTTTCTACAGTTGTACTATCTTCTCCAACTAGATTAGGCATTGTAACCTTCTTTTTACCTGTAGAGACTTGTATTATTAATTCTTTTTCTTTAGGTATTATTTCCAAACCTGCTCTAATGTTTTGAGATACAACTTTTCCTGATTCATACGAATTACTTTCAACTTTTTCTACTGTTATATTTTTAAATCCTAATTTAGAAGCATTTTTCTTCACAGTTTCTTCATCTATACCTACAAAATTAGGCATATCTACTGTTTTTTTACCTGAAGAGACTCTTAAATCAACTTTAGAACCTTTTTTCACCTTTTTACCAGCTTTCGGATCACTGTCAATTACTGTGTTTTCTTTCACATCATCACTAGCCACTTCCGTAACATCTCCTACCTCAAGTCCTGCTTTAACGATAGTAACTTTAGCTTCTTCTAGAGTTTTATTACGAACATCAGGAGCAGAAACACTATTAGACCCAATAACGTAATTATAAATGAAAAATGTACCTACTACAATAGTAACAATAGCCAGTATTGCAAGAAATATGTGCTTAGCTTTAGATGTCTCTTCCTTTTCATCTCGCTTACTTACACTATTATAATTATTTTTTTGATTATTAACTTGCTGATAACGTCTATTATTATGTCTATTATCTTCTTCATAATCATAATAATCATCTTCATTGTTATAATCATTATACTCATATTGATTGTTATTAATACTATTATCAACATACTGAGTTTGATTATAATTATTTACTGGTTCAGCAGGTATTTTAAAACCTGTATACTTATTTTCATATAAACGCTCTGGATTAAGAACTGTACTTAAATCTTCAAATAACTCTTTAGAGCTAACATATCTTTCATTTGGGTTCTTCATAGTTGCTTTTAAAACAATATTTTTTACACTTTGAGGAACATTTTCCCTGTATTTATCTATATCAGGAAGCTCTTCTTGTAGGTGTTTTAATGCAATCGCAACTGCCGATTCTCCTTTGAATGGAATTTGTCCAGTAATCATTTCAAAAATTAAAATTCCTAATGAATATATATCACTCTGAGCTGTTGCGACATTACCACGCGCTTGTTCAGGAGATAAATAATAAACTGTTCCTAACATTTGGTTTGTTTGAGTAAGAGTAGTATCACCATATGCTCTTGCAATTCCAAAATCAGTTATTTTACAAGTCAGATTCTCATTCATAAGAATATTTTGGGGTTTTATATCTCTATGTATAATCCCGTTTTGATGTGCATGACTAAGTCCTGCAGCAATTTGTTTAGCTATATGAACTATTGTTTCAATTGGAATACGTGGATTTTTAACCATATAATCTTTTAAGGTCATACCTTCAACATATTCTAAAATAAGATAATAAAATTCTCCTTCATTTTCTACGTCATATATAGAAACAATATTAGGATGAGACAGGCTCGTTACGGCTTTAGCTTCTCTATTAAATCTTTTTACTGCATCTTCATCATTTGCATCTATTTTAAATGTTTTTATGGCTACTTGTCTATCTAAAATCGTATCGTATCCAAGCCATACCGTAGCCATTCCTCCAGTTCCTAAGTGATCCAGAATCTTATATCTATTGCATATAATTTTATTAATCATGGTTTTCACCCCCTAGATTTTTTATTATAGCTACTGATATATTGTCTACTCCCCCACGTTCAACACATTTATCAATTAATTTATTAACAGCAATTGATAATTCATCATTTCTTACTATACATTGTATTTCTTCTTTTTCTATCATATTTGTTAATCCATCAGAACATAATAGAAAATAATCGTAATTATTTAAATCATCAATAAAAGTGTGCAAGTTAATATTATCTCTAGTAGCCAATGCTTGTGTTAACACATGTTTTTCTGGATGGATTTTAGCTTCTTCTTCAGTAATTGCTCCAGCTGATATCAATGCTCCAACAAATGAATCTTCAACTGTAACAACATTCATTACATTATCTTTTGTAAGACCATATGCAGTGCTATCGCCAATATTGTAAACAACAACTTGGTTATCAAAGATAGCAACAGTAACTATTGTTGTCCCCATCTTCTTTTGATTATCTTTTGACTTAGTATATAACTCTGTATTTAATTTTTCAATTCTATCATATAACCAATTTTTCATATTATTAAAATTAGCAAATGTTAAATCTTGCCATTCTTTTTCTAATGTTGATACGATATAATTACTAGAATACGCTGCATTGCTGTGACTACCAACGCCATCACAAACAATTCCAATTACAGCACCTTGTTTGTTTTTTGATACACTAACGGCATCATCATTTTTTTCTTTTCTCCCTTTATTACTATTATACGAATATACTAGTGGCATCTGGAATTCCTCCTTTTACCTCTTCCTTACGTTCTTTAGCACGAAGTTGACCACAAGCAGCATCAATATCATCACCTTGTGTTCTTCTAATTGTTACATTAACTTTGTTTTTCTTAAGAACTTTTTCAAAAGCGAAAATATCACTCTTACTAGTTCTAACATAGTTACGTTCAGGTACATAGTTAATCGGAATTAAGTTAACGTGACAGTTTAAACCTTTTATAATTTCCGACAATTTTTCTGCATGTTCTTTTTGATCATTTACTTTACCCATTAAACCATATTCGAATGTAATACGACGATTTGTAGTTTCTTGGTAATATTTCAATGCTTCCATAAGTTTATCTATGTTATAAGCTCTGTTTACAGGCATGATTTTACTACGTAATTCATTAGTAGGTGCGTGTAAAGACACCGCAAAATTAATCTGAACTTTTTCATTCGCAAAATCATAAATTTTCGGTACAATACCAGATGTTGAAACAGTAATATGACGAGCACCAATGTTAAAACTCTCATCGCTATTTACAATTCTAATGAAGTCCATCATTTCATCGTAATTTTCAAACGGTTCACCGATACCCATAATTACAATACTTGAAATACGTTCACCTTTTTTATCTAATTCTTGTTGTACTTTTAGTACTTGTGATACTATTTCTCCTGCTTCTAAGTTACGTTTTAAACCACCAAGTGTTGAAGCACAGAACGTACATCCAATTCGACAACCTACTTGTGTTGTTACACATAACGAGTTACCGTATTTATTTTTCATAAGTACACTCTCAATAGTATACTTATCTTGTAGTTCAAATAGGAATTTCATAGTACCATCAGCAGATTCTTGCTTAATAATTGTTTTTAAAGTTGTGATCTCGAATTCTTCAGCAAGTTTTTCTTGTAGTGACTTAGGTACATTTTTCATTTCTGAAAAATCTGTAATTCTCTTTTTATATAACCAATCAAAGATTTGTTTCGCTCTGAATTTTTTCTCACCGATACTTACAATATATTCTTCTAATTGATCAAGTCTTAAAGAATATATAGACATTTTATCAAAATCTTTTAACCATCTAGACTTTTTATAGCCTTTAAAATCTGAAATTAACATTTTGCCTCCATTTTTTTTAATTTTGCGATAAAGAATCCATCGCAACTATACTCATCAGGTAGTATTTCTAATACACCATTTTCTCTCGTTTTTACAATACTATTATTTAGAGAAATACTCTCTAAACTAAAATCTTTGTTCTCTTTTAAAAACTTCTCTATATTTTCTATATTTTCTCTCTTATCTATCGTACAAGTTGAATACATTAATATTCCTTCTTGTTTTACATATTTTTTGCTATTTTCTAAAATATCGTATTGAAGTTTAGCAATATCTTCAACATAAGCATCTGTTATCTTATATTTAATCTCAGGTTTATTTTTTATAACCCCTATCCCTGAACATGGTACATCACAAACTACGATGTCAAACTTATCGTTAAATGAAGAATTATTTAAAGTTGCATCTTGTTCTCTAACCTCTATATTGGTAATTCCAAGTTTCTCTTTATTATCTTCAATTAATTTTAGCTTATGTATATATTTATCACATGAAATTAAACTAGAATTAAAATACTTACTAGCTATATGCAAACTTTTACCACCAGGAGCTGCACAAGTATCTAGTATTTTATATTTTTTATCTATAGGCAAGCCAATTGACGATGCAACTAAAGCACTTGCTTCATCTTGAATAATATAATATCCTCTTGTAAATAAAGTACTATCTATGTTTAATTTATTTAAAACTAGGCTATCTTCACAGATTTCACTCTCGGTAACAGCATCACCTAATTTTTCTATTAACTCTTTCTTAGTAATTTTTAACGGATTATATCTAATACTGTTTTTACTTTTTTGATTAAATGAGATGACTATTCTTTGAGCTTTTTCTACTCCGTATTGTTTTTTAAGTATATTATATAGTTCGATTGGACAACTATTTTCTATACAGAACTGTTCAGTTGTATTTTTATACTTAAGATCTAAATTGCTCGAATTTCTCTCAATATTTCTTAAAATTCCATTAACAAATTTTCCTGTGATATTCCCTGCAATTTTTTTACTTAATTTTACAGCTTCATCAATAACCGCGAAGTTTGGTGTTTTATCCATGTAAATCAATTGATAGATACTCATTAATAAAATAACTTTAACTTTAGGCTTTACTCTGCCTTTAGAATAAGATTTAAGAATGTGTTCAAGATATAATTTGTTTTTTATAGTACCATATACTACCTCACTAATAAATCTCTTATCTTGTTCTTCTACCTTATACTGATTAAAGTATTTATTTAAAGTAATATTACTATAGCCATCTTCTTGGATAATTGTATATAGTACCTCGTAAGCAATATGCCTAGCATTAATGCTACTCATTTTCTTCACCTAATACTGTTCCTACATAGTCTTTCTTATTTGATAAGAAATTAACTACTGGCATACGTTTTTTACCAGAAACTTGAAGCTCGTTCACTTTTAGCACTGTCTTATTACCACATAGTATATAGATATTTTTCTTATCTTGTTTAATAATAGTTCCAACTTTGTCAAAATTAGATTCAAAGTCTTGTTTAACTTCCTCACTAGACCAAATTTTCAGCACGTTACCTTCTAAATAGGTAAATGCACCTGGGGTTGGATCTAATGCACGAACTTTATTAAATACATCTCTAGCTGAAGTATTCCAGTCAATTTTCTCATCTTCTCTTAAGATATTACGAGCAAACGTAGCTTCTTCATCATTTTGTTTTTCTGGAGCAATATCACCACTAAAGATTTTTGGAAGAGTTTCATTTAATAAATCACGCCCCGCGATTGAAAGTTTATCATGTAAAGTCTTATAGTTATCACTATCAAGAATATCAACCTCTACTTTTGATAACATATCTCCTGCATCTAGTTTTTTAACCATATACATAATTGTTATACCTGTTTTACCATGGTCTTCAAGTATTGAATACTGAATAGGTGCTCCTCCACGTAATTTTGGTAATAATGATCCATGAACATTAATACATTTATGCTTTGGAATCTCTAATATTTTTTCTGGTACAAGTTGCCCATAGGCGGCAGTTATAATAATATCCGGGTTTAATTCTTTTAATGTATTATAAGTTTCTTCATCTGTTGATATTTTTTCAGGTTGTAATACTTTAATATTATTTTCTAAAGCCACAACTTTTACTGGGGGTGGAGTTAGTACTTTCTTTCTACCGACTTTTTTATCTGGCTGAGTAATAACTAAATCTACACCATAATTTTCTATTAACATTTCTAAAACAGGAACAGCAAACTTTGGAGTTCCCATAAATACTATTTTTTTATCGTTCATTTATTTCTCCTAAAAAAAGAATTTAATCTAATTAATTATACCATATTTTCATATATTCTTCTATTGTTGTACGGTATTTCACCCTTTAATTAATAATTATTATTATCAGATTCTAAATTTAATAGAAATTTTTTATTTTCAAGACCTGCAGCATAACCTGTTAAACTTCCATCTGCACCAATTACCCTATGACATGGAATAAAAATTAACAATGGATTATGCCCAACTGCCCCTCCTACCGCTTGTGCTGACATAGTTTTTATACCTCTTGTCTTAGCTATTATTTCTCCAATATCCCTGTATGTAATTACTTCACCGAAGGGAATTTCTTTGAGAACTTTCCAAACTGTTCTTCTAAAATCAGTTCCATAAAAATTCAAGGGGATTTTATCTATACTTGGGTTTTCACCGTTAAAATATTTTTCTAACCAGGCTATAGACTCTACAAATACATTTAATTCTTCATTAAATTGATAGTCGTCGATGTCATTAGGGAAATATTTTTGATTTTCTAAATAGCACCCACAAAGACTTTCACCATCTGAAACCAAATATAAAAGTCCTATTTTGCTTACATATGTACAATAATACATTTAAAACTCCTTTGTAGTTTTTTCTGATTTACTTAATTATAACAAAAAATGAGAGCATGACCTAAAAAGTCCGCTCTCAATTATTATTTTTCTTCTTCTTTGTAAATCTTATATAGTAAAAAGAATACTCCTACGCAAATAAAACAGTCTGCTAAATTAAATATAGGAAAATCGTATCCAAAAATTCTAAAATCTAAAAAATCTACAACTTCATGTCTAGTTAATCTATCGATAAAATTACCAATTGCTCCACCATATATTAAAGCGAATGTCCCTTTATCAAAAGCAGATAAAGAATTTTTTTGTTTTAATAGATAATATGTTAAAATAGCCACAAAAATAATCGTAACAACTAAGAAAAATAGACGACTATCTTGTAGAATCCCCCATGCAGCTCCTCTATTTCTATGAGATGATATACTGAAGAAATTCGCTATAACTTCCTTGCTTTCTCCTAATGAGAAATGATTAACTATAAAATTTTTACTAAGTTGATCTAGCAATATTAAAAAACACGCTAATATAAATATGATTAACATATTCCTTCTCCTCTTATTTCAATACTAATAATTTTTCTAATTCAGGATCAATAGTTCGCTCACCTCTTGCAGGGAGTTTATATCGACCTAAATGAATTAGTTGGTGATGTATTTTCCCCCAACTTTCCATAGGGAAAACACTCATAAGACTTTTTTCTACCTGAAGTGGTGTATCGGTTAAATCTGCTAATCCAAACATTTTCGCTACTCGTTCAACGTGAGTATCAACAGCAATCGCGGGAATATTAAATCCAACAGAAAGAACAACATTGGCAGTTTTTCTTCCTACACCAGGTAGTTTTTCTAACTCTTCTCTAGTCTGTGGAATCTTATAATCGTAAACATCCCTTAACATATTAGCCATACCAACTATATTTTTAGATTTTGCCTTATAAAGCCCAAGTGTTCGAATATACTTCTCTATATCTTCCACCTTAGCATCAGCATAATCATCAATTGTCTTATAATTCGCAAACAACCCGACTGTTGCTCTATTTACATACTCATCTTTACACTGAGCAGATAAGAGAACAGCAATAACTAATTCCAAATTATTAGAAAAATCTAGTTCACATTCTACATCAGGAAATACTTTATCCAAATATTCCATGACTTTTTTTGCTTTATTCTTTTTTTGTCTACTTGTTAAACCAGTCATAACCTAAACTACTACCACTTTCTGATTGAATATCTTTATTTACTTTGTTATTTAATATACCATTAACATAACTAATATTTTTAGACAAAGTTAATGCTTCATCTATCTGTTGTTTTGTATAATTTTGTTCAAACCAAGAAGTTACAATATCAATCTCTTTAGAAGTTAATATTCTCCCAGTTACTCGTTCTGTTAATTTTAATAACTCACGCAGAGTATAATAGTCTTCCTTATTATTAAAAACAATAAAATTTAACTTGCTTTCAGCTGAAATAACAATGCATCCTTTATTAACTAAATTATCAAGCATAGAAAAGATTTCATTTTCTGATTTATTTGATTCATTTTTAAATAATTCTATTGAAAATGGTAAATCTCCTTGATTTGTCAAATAACTTATCTGAAGAAGAAACATAGCTTCCTCTCCAGATAAGTTATAAGATTTATAATTCATTAAAAAATCAGCATCAACTAAAAGACCTTTTATATTGATATTGATCATTTTCGACTCCTAAGGCGTTAATCTGTTTAATAAGCGTGGGAATGGAGCAGTTTCACGAACGTGTCCGTTACCTGTAATCCAAGCTACAGTTCTCTCTAACCCTAATCCAAATCCAGCATGTTCTACAGAACCATATTTACGTAGATCTAAATACCAACCATAAGCATCAAGATTTAAATCATGTTTCTTAATGTTTTCTAATAATTTATCGTAGTCGTCAATACGTTGAGAACCACCGATGATTTCTCCATATCCTTCTGGAGCTATTAAGTCCGCACATAGTACTACACCAGGTTCATTTGGATCTTCAATCATATAGAATGGTTTAATATCTAATGGCCAGTGAGTAATAAATACTGGTTTGTTGTAGCTATTTGCGATAAATGTTTCGTGAGGCGATCCGAAGTCATCACCATATTCAATATCATCAAATCCATTATCTTTTAGTAATTGGATAGCATCCTTATATTTAATACGTGGAAATTCTCCTCTAGCATTTTCTAGAGCTTCTAAATCACGACCAAGAACTTTAAGTTGTTCTTGACATTTTTCTAATACATCAGTTAATAGGTGATTAACAAATGCTTCTTGCAGTGCTAAACTTTCATCATGATTACAGAACGCCATCTCAGCTTCAATCATCCAGAACTCGATTAAGTGACGACGAGTTTTAGATTTTTCTGCTCTGAAAGTAGGACCGAATGAAAATACTTTACCAAATGCCATAGCTGTTGCTTCTAAGTAAAGTTGTCCAGATTGAGAAAGATATGCTTCCTCATCGAAATATTTAGTATTAAATAATTCTGTAGTTCCTTCTGGAGCTGATGATGTTAAAATTGGTGGATCTGTTTTTAAGAATCCTTCTTTTTCAAAGAAATCATATGTAGATTTAATAATTTGATTTCTAATTGTTAAGATAGCATGTTGTTTCTTAGAACGAATCCAAATGTGACGATTATCCGCTAAGAACTCTACCCCGTGTTCTTTTGGAGTGATTGGATAATCAATTGCTTCTGAAATAACTTCAAAGTCTTCAATTTCTAATTCAATACCAGAAAGTTCTCTTTCATTTTCTTTAATTAATCCAGTTACTTTTAATGAAGTTTCTTGTGGTAAATGACGTAATTGTTGGTATCTTTCTTCACCTAAAGCTTCTTTTAATGCGATAGCTTGGATAAATCCAGCTCCATATCTAAGTTGGAAAAATGCAATTTTACCACTACTTCTCTTGTTAGCAATCCATGCACCAAGAGTTACTTTTTGACCTAGTTGTTCTTTTAAATTATTAATATTCAACTTGAAGTCCCTCCTAATTTTAATAAATATTATATTCAAAATTTAAATTATTATAGTTATATAAAAACTATTTATATTATATCATAAAATTACTATTTTTTTAATTATGACTTTTAATTTTTAGAATTTAATGTTCTAAATCACGAAATACAATTATACAATCAAAAATATCTTTTAGAAAATACCTGTATTCTAGTATATCCTTTGTTGCGTAACATCTACAAGCTAGACGATTATTATTTTTCACTTCACTATATAGCTCATTAAAGTTATCTTTAATTGAAAAATTGAAGAATTTAATATAACTCTTTTTTTCGCGTTTACTAAAGTATAAATCTTTATATTTATTACTTTCGAAAATATATAATATTGATTCAGTACTTTTAGATGTTAGTAATTCCTCATCTCCATTACTGTATATATATTTAGCTTTAGATTTCAAATTCAAGTACTTATGCTTTTTAGAATGGATTATATTAATTATTGATTTAACCTTCTTATCATTTACTACTGTAAGTTTTAAGCTATTCTCTTGATCAAGCACTACAAATTTATATGTGTTTTTAGAATCAATTAATACATTTCTTAATTTTTTCATGAATTTATATGATATTGGTAGCTCATCCTTATATTGTTTCATGTCAACCAATATCGCATCAACATCTTGTAATATAAAACTTAAGCTATCATTGTATAAAAACAAACTCTCCGAAATATACATTTCATGAAGAAATTTCACCAAACCATCAATATTGTTTCTTAAACCTTTTATATCTTTATTTTTTAAATTCCTAGATACAGCAACATTTAGTTCCGTAATAGCATTTTTATAAAAATAATCTTTTGTGTTGATTGAATCTAATTCTCGACCAAGTATTTTTTTATGTTCAAATACAAAAGTATAATCCTTAAAAGTATCATTTTCTATTAAATACTCAATCGAATCATAGTTTGTTACAATATTTTTACAAAGTTGAGCAGCTTTATTCTTTTCATCAAAATAATATGCTTTCGAGCTAATAGATACACCTTTCTTTATACCCTCTATGTACATTTTCTCAAGATACAATAGGTTTAATTCTGAAAAATCACCTGTTTTTATTTCTAATATCCAGACATACAACTTGATTAACAATTTATCCAAATTCAAATCTTCTTTTTTTGGGAAAAGAGAAAAGACATTTAGTGGAACATAAGAACTTTTCTTCTTCAATATTACAAAATCTGTTATTTTAAATTTACCAACATAATCATCCTCATCAATTGATGAAAATAGTATATACTTATCATTATCACTAGTTTTTATGTTATCGTATAATACTTTTCTAAAATCAACATCTTGATAATTTATAAATTCATCAGAATTATATTTTACAGATTTAGTTTTATTTCTACAAAATTTAGCAAATTTATACATACTAAGATCAATTTTTTCTAGAAGATCTTCTATTTTTTTATAATTATTTGTATTTATACTAGCTATTTTTCTAGCAATCTCTTTTAAAAGTTTAACAGTAACTTTCACGTCTATTGCAGCATTGTGATATTGATCACCCGTATAAAGGCCAAGAGAATTTGATAAATCTGATAATCTATAACTAGTTTGTGAAGGTAAAAATAATCTAGATAATTCTACAGTATCTAATGACAATTTAGCTTTATACGCTATTCCTACATCATGAAATCTTTTCTTTAGAATAACATAATCTGAAGGAAGACCATGACATACAAGAATATCATCTTTAATATAATTAAATAATTCTTGAGCTACATCTTCAAAAAAAGGTTTATCATGTAACATTTCATTACTTATCCCTGTCAAATCAGTAACAAATGTAGATACTTGTTTTTTCGGCTGAATATAATAATTAATCGATGATATTTCTTTAAAATTTTCATCAAGTTTTGTTGCTGAAAATTGAATAATTTCTTTATCATCTGTTAATTCTATATCAACTACACAAAATAATTTATTCATAAATTCTCTCACCTCTCTTTCAAATCATCTATATATTATCTCTTATATTTAATAAAAAATCTAATATATCTTTTTTATTATTATTTAACTTATGAAGTAAAATATCTTTTTCTAATTTAGAAATTACAGTTTTAATCCATGGACCAGGTTTTCTTTCAATAAAATTTATAATTTCTTCCGATGTAATATCTATATCATCAAAAGAATTTATAGTTAAAATACATTCATCAATATAATTTCCTTTATCATACCCAAAATAATCACATACAAACTTAACATTTTCACGATTATATTTATATAAAATAAATTCTATTGGAGTATTATTTTTAAATTCTTGATTTATTAAATCAAATTGTTTTATTAACTTTATTTCTTTATTTGATAATTTCAATAATTTTAGTTTTTCAAACGAAATATTGTTAATATTCGATAAAATATACAAACTCTGACAGAATGAATAACTTGATAAATCTTGAACTTCAGTAACTTCCTCAAAAAATGGAATATATGAATTAAGCTTACTATCTATTAATAATTCTAAACTCCTTAGATTACCTTTACCAGCTAAAAGCTTTTTAAATTCATTTACAATACGTTCAATAGATACAAATTTTATAAGTTCTGCATTTTTCTTAATAGCGTCTATTGTATTATCCTCAATTTCAAAACCTAACTTAGATGAAAAACGAAACGCTCTTAACATTCTTAAGGCATCCTCATAAAATCTCTCATTAGGATCATTTACAGTACGAATAATTTTAGAACTTAAATCTTTATCTCCATTATGATAGTCGAATAACTTCCCATTATAGTCTAATGCCATAGCATTAATTGTAAAATCACGTCTATCAAGATCCTCTCTTAAATTACTTACAAACTCTACCTTTTCGGGAGAACGATGGTTTGTATAATCTTCCTCAGTTCTAAATGTAGTGACTTCATAACTATCACCATTAACTAAGATTGTTACTGTGCCATGCTGAATTCCTGTATCAATAGTCTTACGAAACAGCTTCTTTACTTCTTCAGGTAGCGCATTTGTCGTTATATCAATATCAGAAAAATCTTCGCCTAACAAAAAATCTCTTACACAACCACCAACAAAGTATGCCTCATAGCCATTTTGATTAAATATCTTTAAGATATCAATAGCTTCTTTAAACTTATTATTGAAGTTATTTCTTACCATAGTGTCCTTTCAAATTATTAAAGGACTGGAGAGAAACCCCAGCCCTTGTAATCTTATTTATTATTTAGATAAGTTAAAAGTATCTCTAGCAATCATAACTTCTTCATCAGTAGGAATTACGAAAGCTTTAACTTTAGAATCTGCTGTTGAGATTTCTGCAACTTTTCCACGTACATTGTTTTTCTCTTTATCTACTTGTACACCTAGGAAAGTTAATCCTTCTAATACTTCTTCACGAACCCAAGTAGCATTCTCACCAACTCCTGCAGTGAAGACAATAGCATCTACTCCGTTCATAGCTGCTGCATAAGCTCCAACGTACTCTTTAATTCTGTTGATATAAACATCAATAGCTTCAGCCGCATGTGGATTTGTATCTCTAACGTCTTCTACATCACGTAAGTCAGAAGAAAGTGCAGATACACCTTTTAATCCTGATTCAAAGTTAAAAATACGTACGATTTCATCTAGTGATAATCCAGTTTTTTGTGCGATGTAAGGGATAGTAGCTGGGTCGATATCACCAGTTCTTGTACCCATTACTAAACCTGATAATGGTGTGAATCCCATAGAAGTATCGAATGATTTACCATTTTTAATCGCACAAATTGAAGCTCCGTTACCAATGTGACAAGAGATTGTTTTTAGTTCTTTAGGATCTTTTCCTAAAATTTCAGCAACTTTTTCTCCAATGTATCTGTGACTTGTTCCGTGTGCACCATATTTACGAACCCCATATTTTTCATAGAATTCTCTTGGTACAGCATACATATATGTTGATTTAGGCATACTTTGGTGGAATGCTGTATCAAATGTTAATACGTTTGGAACTCCTGGTAATTCTTTTTGGAATGAACGAACACCTTTAATATTCGCTGGGTTGTGTAAAGGTGCTAAATCTTCGATAGAATCAACTTTAGCTAATTCTTCATCAGTTACTAGAACTGATGAATCATAGAATTCTCCACCATGAACAACACGGTGACCAACTCCTTCAATTTCTTTAACATCTTGTACAATACCTAATTTTGTTAATTTTTCAAGTAGCATTTCGATCGCCACGTCGTGGTTAGGAATATCTAATGTTTCTTTATTTTTTTCACCGTTGAATTCAATAGTGAACACACTGTTTTCAATACCGATTCTTTCAACTAGTCCTTTTGTAATAACTTTTTCTTCAGGCATTTCAAATAACTGAAATTTTAAAGATGAACTTCCTGAGTTAATAGCTAAAATCTTTGTCATAAGTAAAAATCTCCTCTTAATCTATTTGCATTATATGTACTATTATCTCATTAAATATCATTAATTACAAGAGTTATTTAAAATTTTTTATAAATAAATTTACAAAAAAACTAATAACTAGAATACGCTCTCTATATTTTAGTTATCAGTTTTTTCTATTTTTATTATTTTTCTTTTAATGCAAAAATATTTTAGTTGAATAAATATTATGAAGTATATGTACTACTAATTACATTCCAACCACCATTTTCATAATGTTCCAATTGACCACTTGAATTAACTCTATATTTACCTACTGTAGTTCCATTTTTCTTCAAGTTAGCATATGCTAAATGATCGCTACCTAACCATACATCATATGAAAAATCAGAATTTACTGAGCCTCTAGAGTAATCTCTAATATATATAGCTCTAGCCCAATCCCCAACTTGAGAATCAGTAAGTTCTTTAGTATTAATAGAACTATTTTCTCTTAGAACAATACTTGTAGATGATGAACTATCTCTAGAACTATCTTTTGTTTTTTCATTTAAACCCCTAACTGTATAAGAACGTTTAAATTCACCTTTTAATTCTAGTTTTTTTGCTTCAGCTGAAGTTTTACTTAAACTAATCGTAACCTCCACTTTTTCACCATTTTTTAAGTTATTAGACTTACTATAAGTAATTGTTGGCTCTTGTAAAAATTTAGTAATAGTAGGATCCTCAGTATCTAGCGTCGGTATTTTCTTAATATCAGCAGAAGCTGTACCGTCTCCATCAGTTCCATAAGGTTTAAAGTCTATCTCATATTGATTTAAATCAACTATTGATTTTTTATCTAGTACATACTTAGTATATCCAAAGTATGCAGTAATCGCTATTAAACCTATTACTAAAAAGCTAATTAAAAAAATTAGACCAGTTTTCTTTTTAGGCTTATCATATTCTACATAATTAAAATTCGGAGGAAAGTTTTCTTGATTATACTGACTATTGTTATTATACCTATTATAATCATTGTTTTCTATATTATTATAATTTGTATTCTGGCTTGAATAACTATCGTTATAATTATTCGAATTATGTGCATACTGATTAGCATAATCTGCATTATCATATTGACCAGTATAAGTCATATCTTGATGTTGCTGATTTTGATAGTTGTTGTTTCCATATTCATAATTTTGGTTATTATATCTTTGATTATTATTTTTTCCCATATTATTTTCTCCTACTTCCTTAATAAATTGTAACTATTATTAATGTATTTAACTTATTTATAATATTACTACAAATAACAAGTGTTTTCTATAAAAATATTATCTATTCATGCATAAATACATATCTAATCTAGTCTAAATAGATTATCAACTCAATTTCTCTCTTACTACATTAATCAATCTTTCGATTACTATGTGCATATCATAATATTTATAGTCTGTAAGACGTCCACAGGAGACAACCTCATTACCTTTTGCTTCTACTAAATATTTTTTATACATTTCATTATTTTTAGCAACGTTAATTGAATAGTATGGTTCATCCCGACCTTTCCAATCTACTGAATACTCACGTGTAATAACTGTTTTTTCTTGAGTACCTTTTTCGAAATGTTTGTGCTCGATAATACGAGTATAACGAACTTCGCGTTCTGTGTAGTTCACTACAGCATTACCTTGGTAATTCTCTTCATCTAATACTTCGTGCTCAAAACGAAGACTTCTATATTCTAATCCTCCGTGTTTATAATCGAAGTATTGATCGATCATTCCTGTAAATACCACTATTTTCGCACTTGCTTCTCTAACTCTTCACGATTCTCAAAGAAGTCTACATTTAGTTCTACTTCAATACCTTTTAACATGTTTTCAATAATAACATTATATCCACCGATTGGAATACCTTGATATCTATCGTTAAAGTAGTTGTTATCGAATGTGAAACGTACTGGAAGACGTTTAATGATAAATGGTGGTAGTACTGTAGCGCTACGTCCCCATTGTTTTTCTGTATAACCTTTAATTAAAGTTTCGTATACATCAGTACCAATAAGCTTGATAGCTTGTTCTTCTAAGTTCTTAGGTTCACTATCTTGTAGATGAGCTGTTTGTTCAGCGATTTTCGCTTTTACTTCTGCAGGAGTTTTTGTTCCCCATAAGCCATAGAAAGTATTCATGTTAAAAGGTAGATTGTATAATTTACCTTTATAGTTTGCTACTGGTGAGTTAATATAGTTGTTAAACTCAGCAAACTGATTCACATAATCCCAAACTTCTTTGTTAGAAGTTTGGAAAATGGGGGCATAATATTTGAGAACGTTGATTTCTTCAACGTTCTCACAATAGATGTTTCACCAATGTGGTCACATTTATCTATTACTTTTATTTTTTTTCTTTGTTTTGTTGCTTCATGAGCAAAGATCGCACCTGACAATCCAGCCGCTACTATTAAATAATCGTATATTGCTTCCTCCGTTATATAATAAACCAAATCAGGTTTGTTTCTTATTAAATTTTTAACATTACTCTAAAATATTTTATACTTCAAATAATTCTTGAAATAAAAAAACTAATACTCAACGTGATAATTAATATAATAACTGTACTATACCATAAATTATAATTTATATACTTCGCTACTCTTGCTAATACATACGTATGAACAATATATACTCCCATAGTTAATGATGATAACATAACTATTAATTCATTATTTTTCAATACAATATTTTTTTCAATTTTTGCAAAAAATATAAATAGTCCTATACATACTATTTTTACAATCATTGAATCATAAAAATACTCTGCAGTTCCGTTATGATAGACATTTTTCGCTAAATAAAATAATAGTATGGGTGAAATTATAAATATTATACTAAAACTAATCTTAATAAATTTTGTTAATTTGATTTCTTGAATATTTATCTTCCCTAAATATCCACCTAAAATATAATAGAAAAACCATGTCCAAAATCTAAAAGTTTGTGGAACATATTGTTGTATAGGTTTATGAAAAATAAAAGTATTTATCATTTCAATAACTATACCAATAACTATCAATATTAACAAAATAACAGAGTATGAATAATCTTTCTCCAATAATTTTTTTACTATAGGTAATGTCAAATATATTATTATTAACGATCCAAAAAACCAAAATTGATAAGCATATCCTTCTTGAATTAATGAACCTATAATTTTCATTAATGGATTAACATTAAAATCTCTTTTAATCATCCATATCAACATATTCCATACGAATACTATAGTCAAGATTCCCCTTATTTTATTAAAAACATAACTATAAGGCAATTTTTTCTTATTCAATAAAAAATATCCATTTAACATGAAAAATAATGGTATAGCATATGTGCCTAGATAATATAAATGTGCACTTATATTATAATGTTCTAAATTAAATCCAGACCTAGTAGAGTGTAGTACTACAACTCCAATACAAGAAAATATTTTTAATAAATCTAATCCTAAATTTCTCAAATTATCACTCCTAAATCATTATTAAACTCAGCGAAATGATTCACATAATCACATACTTTTTTGTTAAAAGTACGGAAGATGTGAGCACCGTATTCGTGAACATTGATTCCTTCAACATTCTCACTATAGATATTTCCGCCAATATAGTCGCGCTTATCTATTACTTTTACTTTTTTCCTTGTTTAGTTGCTTCATGTGCAAAAATCGCTCCTGACAATCTAGCACCTACCATTAAATAATCATACATTTCATCCTCCTAGTATCATTTCACCTTGAACAACCAGCTTATACATATCTACACTATAATATTTAAATTACAATTTAAAATTCTCTTCTCTATTAAATAACTTTATTCATTAACATTTTTTTAATTTAAAAAAAAGGGAGTAATTCGACAAAATCAATTTCTTCGAAATCACGATTTTTGAGTCACCCCCATACCACATTAATATAGCATATCTTAAATAATAAATTCAATATAAAAGTTATTATTTCTGTTAAAATAACTTCTCTAACTGTCTAGTCGCAGACTTAATCTCATAACCATGTTCACTTAATTTTTTATAAACATATTCTTTGTCTAATATTCGTCCCTCTCTAACAGACAGAATCTTATCCGCCCAAAGCTTCCATTCATCTTTTAAAGAGAGTCTATTATCATAGTTTTCCAGTATTCTTGCAACTGGTAAGTGATTTGCTGTTACTACTGGTAAGCCATTAGCTTGGGCTTCAACTAGCACGATTGGTAATCCTTCAAAATTAGACGGGAAGAAAAACACATCTAATATATTTAGCATTTCTCCTACATTACTTTTTAAACCAGTAAAAATCACCTTATCTTCAACACCATATTCTTTAGCAAGATTTTTCAAGAATGTCGTATCCCCTTTTCCAATAAAAACTAATCGAGAATTCAGTTCTTTCTTTATTAGTTCTGAAAATACTTTAACACAAAAACTTTGGTTTTTCGCTTTTTCATATAAACGTGATACTTGTCCAACAACAAGACAATCTTCTGAAATATTATATTCTTTTCTCAGTTTTTCACGAACTTCTTCGTTATATAAAAATTGTTCTACTTCTATAGCATTATTAATAATTAGTGCCTTTTTTCTTTCCTTGCCGTAATAAAAATGATTTACAGCTTCTACTCCACACGCCCAAAAGTCTGTTGCATATTTCCCAACAAATAGACGATTTATAGGATGTATAAATCGATAAAACTTGTCAGCAGTTGCACAATGACCATGCACAATTCTTTTTTTAATACCATACTTTTTAGCAAGCTTTAAAAATTCAAGATGAGTCAATCCATTTTGATTAGACCATAGTATATCATACCGATGGGCATTGTTTCTAAAGAATTTATCCCACTCTTTCAATGCTAGTTTTATATTTGGTCTTAACTTAGGTATTCTATGAACGACAATTGGATTTTTGCACAATTTTTTAAAATGATCACTAAATTCAACATTTTCTGTACCCTGAAGTAAAAATTCAAATTCAAATTCATCTGTATTTATGTTATTGTAAAAATCTACAACTATTTTTTCTAATCCCCCAACATCAGGTACCAAGCCACAAACTAATACTCTTTTCATTTATTTTCTCCTTAATCTCTTTAAAAACAATATTTTTCGCATCATACGTACAATTAATTTACCTGCCTCATGATTTCTATATGTATAAATATATATACTAAATAACCCAACATATAGGAGTATTTTCATAAATATAGTGACAATAAATTCCTGTTTAGAAAATACAAAAACATCTAATAAGATAATACAGACAATACTTATCGTAAATACTGCAAAATGTTTAATCATGTTTTTGAAATATTCTTTTGCTGAAGATTTGATCCCATACTTAAACGCGCTATACGGCTCATACCATATACAAGTTACCACCGTTGAACAAATAGTACCTAATAAAATACCAGCTACACCTAGATCTAAGACAACAAGATAATAAAGCGAAAAAACTATATTTAATATAATTTCTGAAATAGTTTTATAATTTTGTTCATAACTTAGTCCATATACTGATATTAAAATAAGCGCAGGCCTTCTATAATTTGTTAAGAAAAAATTAACAACTATAAGAACTACAACTCCTATATTAAATAGGAAATCTTTACCCAACCAAATCGTTATAAATGGATTAATAAAGATTAAGAAGCCCATACTTAAAAGATAAACCATACTAAAGACAATAAATTGAAATTTTTTTATAAAGTCAAGTTTAGTAATAAGTGTAGTATCTTCAGAATGAATTAAATTACCTATTGAGGATGTAACTGGATTAATTGTTGTACTTGCTAATAGAGATAAAAATCCAAGTACAAAAATATAATTCCCATATAGACCTATAGCGGTTAAACTTATATAAGCCCCCATTAGAAGGCTATCAGTTTGAAAAACAATAGTTTCTCCAATACTCCCTACAATATTACCTTTTATATTTTTAACAAATCTCGCCTTTTCTTCTTGAGTAATAGAAGTGACTTCTTCATTAAACAAATAATCATACATTTTATCAACAATGCTAGACATGATAAAATTACCAACTATATTCATTAATATCCCTACTAAAAGATATATAATAAAATTCTTAGTATAGATTAAGACTCCAATCTGTAGAAGAATACGAAGAACATAAAGACTAAAATCAATCGAAGTCATGACGTAATTACGTTGATCTACATATAACAATGTTCTTTTGTAAGAGAAAAAGTAACTCGAAGCAGAATTAAAAACAAAAAGAAAGTAAATAATATACACTTCACGATTTACAGGATAATCCTTAATTATATACGGTAAAAACAATGCTAGAATAGATCCAATGATGAAAATACCAATCCCAATCATCCTATATAACTTTTTAAATAAAATCATAAAAGCATTAATCTTAGCATGCTCTTTTCTAGCAAGTGGTCCATATAAAGCATATGTCATAGCACCACCTATCCCCAATTCAGCTAAGGATAACATTGATACTAAGCTAGATAAATAATTATTTAAACCTAAATAAGTTACTCCAAGAATATTTAAAAATATTGTACGGCTTACAAATCCAATAAGTGCTTGAAAAGGTTGTATCGCAAGAGCGATACTCGTATTTAAAGTTGCATAATCTGTTCTACTTTTTTTCATCTATTTCCTCTATTCATTTAGTGCTCCTTGATATAATTTATACAGATAACTATTTGGAATGATCTCTTTTTCATTGATTTTATAAGTTGTTTTCATGATAGGAGTTGTTTTCAATACATCATTCCATTCCGTGTCATCAAAAATATCATTTGCGTGGTCTCTTAAAAACCAGAGTTTCTCAGCAGATTCTAAAACAGGTAATCTATCTACTAATATACTAAATTCATCATTACACTCATATTCGGACAAAATAAAGTAATCCATCATTAGATAATGAATGAATATTGGATATTTACGAACATAGTAAATATATAAATCCCGAATATGCTTGAAATGTTTTTTTCCTTTTTGTCCTGCAAGGAAAAAACCTGACCATTTATAGTCGCAAATTGTTCTTTCTATTTTATTGGTATTTAAAGGTGGATGATTCAAACTAAAAAATTCTCCTTCAAACATTTCTACTGTGGCGTATCGAGATACAAATAATGTTGCATCCATCCATATCCCACCGTATTGATATAATATACTAAAACGAATAATATCAGAATAATGAGCGGCTGACAATTCTTTTTTCTTATATTTTTCTGTAATATCTTTTGGAATATTGACAAAATGCTCAAGATTTTTGTCCGTTAACAAATGAAATTCACAGCCACTTCTCTCAGAAAACTCTTTTATTGTTTTTACAGTAGCTTTTACCGTTTCAGGCATTTGAGCTTCTCCCTGTTGCCACATTGTCCAAATAATTTTTGGAAATTTTTTTGTAACTTCTTTTTTATCAGTATTCGATTCATCTATTTTAGCTTCTCTTCGTAATTTTAGAACAAAATCTAAAATAACATTTTTACTAAAGTCATAGTATTTTGAATCAGACTGTTGCGTAAGATAGTATGCAAATGTTAATTTAGGGCCAAAATATCTTAAAATCTTATTGTACCTAGTAATTTTTTCTTGTACTGACTGTAATTTCACGATTTTATAATTCCCTTTCACATTTTTCTAAGGCTGTTTTTAGATAATATCCTTGTCGAATTTTCTCTCCAATTCTCTTACTGTTTTTTACCAATTCTTGATACTCATCTTCAGAAATCGATTTTAAAGTTTCTGAAATTTCAAATAAAGAATTTACGAATATTCCACAATTGTTATTTCTTACAAAATCAGCAAGAGCAGACTGACTCCAAACAATAATTGGAAATCCAGATGCTAAATAAAGCGAAGCTTTGTGAGGATTATTCAACTTTAAATACTCCCCATACATTCCACTACAAGTGTGTGCGCTATCTCCATCCCATACTAAACCAAACCCGCCTTGCAGGTGATTAGGCAGTTCATCTGGAGTAAATACTCCCTTATAATGAACATTATTCGGAAGATGTTCAGACTCAAAGTTGATACCATAAATTTCAAATTCGGGGTTTTCGGGTAGATTACGAGCATACCTTGTTTTACGAATATCAAAATTACCAGCTAGTAAGATTTTATCTTTATCATAATTTTTATCCTCGTTAAAATCAGGAATTAAATAGTCAAATATCTCTAACGAAACAATTTTCTCTTTATTAATTCCCATTTTTACTAGTTCGGACTTCATTTTATCATTATGTGCTATGATCCCATCTACTCTTTCTAAAACTGTTTTATTTTGTAAAAAATGGATTATAGAGTATTTAAAAT